>NZ_JBHZCY010000021.1:0-96562 GCF_042786665.1 Kitasatospora sp. NPDC059146
ACCGACGCCCCACCGAAGACCCACCGAAGTACCGCCGAGAAGCCACCGAGACACGGAGCGAAGACCACGATGGCCGAGCCGCACGCCGCCGACAGCCACGACCTGATCCGCGTGCACGGGGCACGCGAGAACAACCTCAAGGACGTCAGCGTCGACATCCCCAAGCGCCGCCTGACGGTGTTCACCGGGGTGTCCGGCTCCGGCAAGAGCTCGCTGGTCTTCGACACCATCGCCGCCGAGTCGCAGCGGCTGATCAACGAGACCTACAGCGCCTTCGTCCAGGGCTTCATGCCGACTCTGGCCCGCCCCGAGGTGGACGTCCTGGAGGGCCTGACCACCGCGATCCTGGTCGACCAGCAGCGGATGGGCGCCGACCCGCGCTCCACCGTCGGCACCGCGACCGACGCCAACGCGATGCTGCGGATCCTGTTCAGCCGGCTGGGCACCCCGCACATCGGCTCCCCCAAGGCCTTCTCCTTCAACGTCCCGTCGATCAGCGGCGCCGGCGCGGTGACGGTGGAGCGCGGCGGCAGGACGGTCAAGGAGCGGCGCAGTTTCAGCATCACCGGCGGCATGTGCCCGCGCTGCGAGGGCCGGGGCAGCGTCACCGACATCGACCTCACCCAGCTGTACGACGACACCAAGTCGCTCGCCGAGGGCGCGATCCTGATCCCCGGCTGGAAGCCGGACAGCTGGTGGACGGTCGGGGTGTACGCCAACTCGGGCTTCCTGGACGCGGACAAGCCGATCCGCAGGTACACCAAGAAGGAGCTCCAGGACTTCCTCCACCGGGAGCCCACCAAGGTCAAGGTCAACGGGGTCAACCTGACCTACGAGGGCCTGATCCCCAAGCTCCAGAAGTCCATGCTGTCCAAGGACAAGGAGGCGCTGCAGCCGCACATCCGGGCCTTCGTGGAGCGCGCCGTCACCTTCACCTCCTGCCCGGAGTGCGGGGGCACCCGGCTGAGCGAGGCCGCCCGGTCCTCGAAGATCGGCGGTGTCAGCATCGCCGACGCCTGCGCGATGCAGATCAGCGACCTCGCGGACTGGGCCCGGGCACTGGACGAGCCCTCGGTGGCGCCCCTGCTCGACGCGCTGCGGCAGGCGCTGGACGCCTTCGTGGAGATCGGCCTCGGCTACCTCTCGCTGGACCGCCCCTCCGGCACCCTGTCGGGCGGCGAGGCGCAGCGGGTGAAGATGATCCGCCACCTGGGCTCCTCGCTCACCGACACCACGTACGTCTTCGACGAGCCCACCACCGGGCTGCACCCGCACGACATCAGCCGGATGAACGACCTGCTGCTGCGGCTGCGGGACAAGGGCAACACGGTGCTGGTGGTGGAGCACAAGCCGCAGACCATCGCGATCGCCGACCACGTGGTGGACCTCGGTCCCGGGGCGGGCGCGGCGGGCGGCACGGTGTGCTTCGAGGGCAGCGTGGCCGGGCTGCGGAAGAGCGGCACCGTCACCGGCCGGCACCTGGCGGACCGGACGGCGCTGCGGGCGGAGGTGCGCAAGCCCACCGGCTCACTGGCGATCCGCGGCGCGGACAGCCACAACCTGCGGGACGTGGACGTGGACGTCCCGCTCGGGGTGCTGACCGTGGTCACCGGGGTGGCGGGCTCGGGGAAGAGTTCGCTGATCCACGGCTCGATCCCGCCGAGCGAGGGCGTGGTCTCGGTCGACCAGGGGGCGATCAAGGGCTCCCGGCGCAGCAACCCGGCGACGTACACCGGGCTGCTGGAGCCGATCCGCAAGGCCTTCGCCAAGGCGAACGGGGTGAAGCCGGCCCTGTTCAGCGCCAACTCGGAGGGCGCCTGCCCGACCTGCAACGGCGCCGGCGTGGTCTACACCGACCTGGCGATGATGGCCGGGGTGGCCACCACCTGCGAGGACTGCGAGGGCAAGCGCTACCAGGCCTCGGTGCTGGAGTACCGGCTGGGCGGCCGGGACATCAGCGAGGTGCTGGCGATGTCGGTGGGCGAGGCGGAGGCGTTCTTCGGCGACGGCGAGGCGAAGCTGCCGGCCGCGCACCGGATCCTGGAGCGGCTCGCCGACGTCGGCCTGGGCTACCTCAGCCTCGGGCAGCCGCTGACCACGCTGTCCGGCGGTGAGCGGCAGCGGTTGAAGCTGGCCACCCACATGGCGGACAAGGGCGGGGTCTACGTCCTGGACGAGCCGACCACCGGGCTGCACCTGGCGGACGTCGAGCAGCTCCTCGGCCTGCTGGACCGGCTGGTGGACTCCGGCAAGTCGGTGATCGTGATCGAGCACCACCTGGCGGTGATGGCGCACGCCGACTGGATCATCGACCTCGGGCCGGGCGCCGGGCACGACGGCGGCCGGGTGGTCTTCGAGGGCACCCCGGCCGAGCTGGTCGCGGCCCGCTCGACACTGACCGGCGAGCACCTCGCGGAGTACGTGAAGTGAGACGTCCATGAGGTGAACCGCCGGGGCGCCCGCTACCCGAGCGGGAGGACCATCTCCAGGATCCGGGCCCGCTCGTCCAGCACGTACGGCGTCTCGCCGCCCGTGCAGGTGAAGCCGCGCCGCCGGTAGAAGGCGGCGGCGCGGTCGTTCGCCTCGTGGACGCCGAGCAGCATCCACTCGGCGCCGCCCTCCCGCGCCCAGGCGATCACCGCGTCCAGCAGGGCGTCGGCGACGCCGCGCTCGCGGCCGCGGTGCGCCGGGTCGACCCAGACGCCGATCAGGTCGACGGTCGCGGTCTTGCGGCTGGGGATCGAGAGCATGGTGGCGACCCACCGGTCGTCGCCGTCCACGGCGACCAGGCCGATCCGGCCGGGCTCGTTCAGCCAGTCCGTACGGGCCCGCCAGTTGCCCTCGCCCTGGAGCTGCGCGTACGCGTGGGTCTCGCCGAACGCCAGCGGGGTGTCGAGGAGCTGGGCCAGCCGGATGGTGCGCAGCCGCTCCCAGTCGTCGCGGCCGATCCGTTCGATCCGGTACTGCACGTCGTCCCCTGTCGGCGAAAAGCCTCCGCCGTCGGCGGTCGCCGACGACGGAGGCAGGATAACCGCAGCTCAGGTCACGGCTTGAGGCGGACCACCTGCGGGTCGTGGTCGCTGGCCTGCTGGGCGAACTCGGCGTTGATGTGCACCACGTCGTACTTGGCGTAGCCGAGTTCGGGGCTGACCAGGACGTGGTCGAGCACCTGGGAGTTGCCCTGGTAGACGTAGGAGTACTGCTCGGTCTCCGGCAGCTCGTTCACCAGGTCGCGCAGCACGCCGCCCTTGGTGAGCGCGGCCAGCGCGGGCGAGAACTGGTAGTCGTTGAAGTCGCCGAGCGAGACGATCCTGGCCTGCTTGTCGGCGGCCAGCAGCCCGGCGACGAAGGCCTGCTCGACGGTGGCCTGCTTGACCCGCTGCACCTCGGAGCTGCGGGTCGGGGCCTGGAAGCGGCTGTCGATGCCCTGATCGCCGCCCTTGCTGTTGAAGTGGTTGGCGATCACGAAGACCTTCTGGCCGCGGAACGCGAACTGGCCGACCAGCGGCTTGCGGCTGTTGGTCCAGGCGTCGTCGGTGGGCGCGATCCGGCCGGGCGAGGCGGTGAGCGCGGTGGCGGCGCCGCTGCCGGTGACGCCGACGGCGGCGGTGGCGCTGCCGCCGGGGATGTCGGTGAAGGAGACCCGCTGGGGGTTGAACAGGAAGACCTGGCGGATGTTGCCGCCGGGCTCGCCGCCGTCCTTGCCGTCCTGGGGGTCGACCGAGCGCCAGTCGTAGGCGGGGCCGCCGGCCGCCTTGATCGCGGCGAGGAACTTGGCGACGGTCTGGCTCGCGTCGACGGTGCCGTCGCTCTTGGCGCCGTTGTTGTCCTGGATCTCCTCCAGGGCGACGATGTCGGGCGAGCGCAGGTTGGTGACGATGCCCTGGGCCAGCTCGGCGAACTTGGCGTCCGGGTTGGTGGCGGCCAGGTTCTCCACGTTGTAGGTGGCGACGGTGAGTTCGCGCTCGCTCGCCTGCGGGGTGACCTCGCGCTGGAGGTGGTTGTCCTTGAGGGTGCCGAGGGTGCCGGCCACCAGGGTGTAGCCGCCGAAGGAGTTGTAGTCCAGCGGGCCGGTGGTGGTGCCGGTCAGCTCGTCGCCGACGTTGGCGACCGGGAAGGGCTGCTGGGTGACGGCGGCCTGCTGCTGCACCATCAGGCGGCCGACGTTGGGCTCGCGGTAGGACTCGTAGAGCACGCCGCCGCGCTTGCTGCGCTGGTCCTGGCGGTCGGCGGCGACCCAGAGCTCGTTGTACTTGTCGGTCGCCTGTATCACCCGGACGTCCTTGACCTGGACGAGCATGCCCTCCAGCGACTCGTAGAAGTCCAGGGCGTACTTCTCCGGGTCGAGCCGACCGGCGTCGATGCTGCCGTCGGGCCCGGCCGGCGGGGCGTAGGTGCCGGGGATGTTGCGGGTGTCCACCACCACGGGGGCGGGCAGCGGGTTGCCGGCCGAGAGCACCGTGACGGCGGGGCCGGTGAGCTCGGTGACGGACTGCGAGCCGCCCGAGGAGTTCGGGTAGTACTCGGTGACCTTTCCGCTGACCAGCACCGAGTCGCCGACCTTCACGGTCGGGTTTCCGCCGGTGAAGACGAAGATGCCCTCGCTGGTGGCCGGGTCGGCGTCCGGGTTCGGGTCCTGCAGCCAGAATCCCTTGGAACTGCCGTACGCGCGCACACCGGTGACGATTCCGGGCACGCCGGTGACCGGCTTTCCGGCCTGCGGGGAGACCCGGGTGGTGCCCTGGATGTCGTGGATCCGCAGCGGACCGGCCTCGGTGGGCGCGGGCGGGGCGGCGGCCGCACCGGCGGCGACGGCGGACGGCAGCGGGACGAGCACCAGCGAGACGGCGAGTGCGGCCGGGGCGACGGCGGCGCGCAACAGGGCGGCTCTGCGGGGGCGGGGGGCGGAGGCGGTGGTCACCGGGGCATGGCTCCTAGCTCGGGCAGCGGACGCTACTCGCGTAGAAGGAAGGTCGGGAGAGAGCGGGGGACGGCTCCCGTTCCCCCGCGGCGCCCTCAAGATACGCGCGTAGAAAATGCCCCGACAAGACCTCGTCAATGAACTGTCGGTTCCGGCCCGGTGACGTGCGGAAGCGTCGATTCGGCTCTTTCCCAGGCTCCTTCCAGCAGCCGCCCAGCAATTCCCCAGTTTGACCGTGCCTTTGCCCGGCTTTACCCGATCCGTTCCACGATCAGCTCGCACAACTCATGGGTGCGCAGCGCGTCGTGGGCGTCCAGGGTCTTCCCGGCCCGGACGGCGTCCAGGAAGCCCAGCACGCACTGCTCGATCCCGCGCTGACGGGCCACCGGCACCCAGTCGCCGCGCCGCCGGACGGTGGGCTGGCCCCGGTGGTCGATGACCTCGGCGAGGTTGCGCACCTCGCGCTTGGAGTCGCCGCCGGAGACCTCCAGCACCTCCTCGGTCGAGCCGGAGACCCGGTTCATGATGCCGAGTGCGGTGAAGCCCGCCCCGCCGAGCGTCAGCACCACGTGCTCCACCAGGCCCTCGCGGTCCTTGCGGGCCCGGACGTCCACCTGCTCGATCTCGCCGGGGACCAGGAAGCGGAGAAGATCGACAAGGTGAATGAAATCGTCGAAAACCAGTGAGCGAGCCTCTTCGGCAAGACCCTCTCGGTTCTTCTGGAACACGATGAGGTCGCGGGGACGCTCCCTGGCCTGCACGTACGCGGGGGCGTACCGGCGGTTGAAGCCGACCATCAGCGAGCGGCCCAGCCTCTCGGCCAGGTCGGTCAGGCGACGGGCTCCGTCCACGTGATAGTCGAGCGGCTTGTCCACGTAGACGTCGACACCCGCTGTGAGCAGCTGCTCCACGATGGGGACATGCTGGTCCGTGGCGGCGTGCACGAAGGCGGCTCGGATGCCGCTGCCGATGAGTTCGCCAAGATCGGTGAAGCGAGCCGCCGGGTCGATCCGGTAGGCGTCTCCGAGACCGTCGAGCTTCGCACGGTTACGGGTCATCAGCCGAAGGTCAAGACCGGGCAGAGCCCCGAGGACCGGCAGATATGCCTTCTGCGCGATGTCGCCGAGGCCGATCACCCCGACCGGTAGCAGGGCGGCGGAGGCCGGTGTCTGACTCATGGGATCTCCCGTGGTGTGTGGACGATCATCGGCACGCCCACCCTACGTGCCGAGCTCCGATCGACAGGACCTCCGCCCCCGCCGGCCCCGGGACCTAGGTCCTACCGCAGGAACGGCTGAGCCCCGCCCGCGCGCCCTGGGGGATCGACGCACGGACGGGGCGGTTCAGGGACGGTCAGGCCGCCGGGAGGGCCGGCACGGCTGCGGCACCGGGTTGGCCGGGGAGTCGAGCCACGCCGTGTGGCCCTTGGCGGTGACCGTCAGGCCGAAGCGCTCGAAGCCGGGACGGCCCCGCTCGTCCCACCAGCGTTACGCGGCTTCCACCTCGTCCCACAGCTTGCGCGGACCGGACTGGTACACCTCGTACTCCGTGCGGCCCTTCGCGTAGTCGGCGGACGCCCACGACTGCTTGTCCCGGCTGTACAGCCACAGCGTGTACGCGCCGTTCTCCATGCGCTCGGCCCGCCAGAACGCGCGCGGGACCCCGAGCCCGATGACGAACAGTTGGAACCAGTCGCCGGTGTCCCGCGGGGACAGCGTGGTCATGCTCTTCACGCCGTCCGCCGGCCACTCGACCCCGTGAAGGTACTCCTCGAACAACGGCCTTTCGGTGCGCTGTTGACGGAGCCTCATGAAGGCCGACCCTCCGACGAAGTTCCCGCGGGCCTCCGTCCCGTCCTCGTTCACGACCAGGCGGACGATCTGCTCGCCGCCGTACTCGGTGCCGAAGGGGGCGACGATCACCCCGCCCGGGGCCGACTGCTCCAGCCACGCCGGAGGGATCTCCAGCACGGAGCAGGTGGCGATGATCCGGGTGTAGTCCCCGCCCCCTGCCCACCCGTCCCGGCCATCGCCGACGATCACGGTCGGCGAGAGCCCGGCCCGGTGCAGGTTCTCCTGGGCCCCCTTCGCCACCTCGGGGTCGACCTCCACCGTGACCACGTGGGAACTCCCCAGGCGGTCCGCGAGAAGCCCGGCGTTCCAGCCGGTGCCGGTGCCGATCTCCAGCACCCTGTCCCCCGGCTGCACGTCCAGGTCCCGGAGCATCGAGACCACCATCGTGGGCATGGAGTTGGACGAACTCGGGGTCGTCCCGAGCCCGTCACCCTCATGCTCGCCGTCGTCCCACTGGGTAGTGAGCGGGATGTCCGAGTAGACCGCCCGCTCCCACACCTCCGGGTCCTTGGAGCGGTCCACGAGGGCGTTCTGCTTCGTGCCGTCGGAGATGCCCGGCCAGATGCGGTCCGGGACGAACAACTCGCGCTTTACGGCGGTGAAGGAGGGAAGCCAGTCCGATGAAAGTGCGCCGCTGGCCACCAGCGCGGAGGCGAGCCCCTGAGGGCCCGCCTCCTTGTGCGTCTCGCTCACTGTCTACTTACCGCCCGCCGGGTTCTGGCCGTCGGAGGTGTTGCCCCCCTCGTCCGAGCCGCCCCCGCCGTGGCCGGAGCCCTTGTTGCTGTCGTCCTGCTGCTTGCCGCCCTTGCCGTCGCCCGAGCCGCTTCCGCGCTTGCCCATGTCAGTACCTCCGTCATGCTGGTTGAGCCCGGCCTGCTTGCCCGGGGCGGGTGATGCGCCGTTCTTGAGTTCCTTCCGCCCTGGGGGTTCGCCTCCGGCTCCTCAGATCTGCTGGTCCGTCAGCAGGAAGGTACGGAGTGACCGGAGTCCGTCGCCATGAAGTTCTACGGGATTCCACGCGAGTCGGTGCAGGTCAACCGAGCAGCCCAGCCGCCGCGCCGATCAGCTCCTGCGCAGCTGGGCCGTAGACGGCCAGGTCGGACAACTCGGCGAAGGTCTCGGCGTACATCGCGACCTCCGAGGGCTGTGTGATCGTCAGGTAGCCGGAGATGAGCTCCACGTTCACCTGGGCGGTATCGAAGATCCAGAACCCCTCAGCCGGCCACCGCACCCGATCCGGTCGCATCGGCACGATTCCCATGCTGACATTGGGAAGTGACCCCACGGTCGCCAGGTGGTGGAGCTGGCCGCGCATCACGGCGGCACCGCCGATGCCGGAGCGGAGCACCGACTCCTCCACCAGGAACGCGAACCGGCGGCCTCCCTCGCGGACGACCCGCTGGCGCTCCATACGGGAGGCCACGGCAGCGGCTACGTCGTCCACCAGACCGCGGCGCTGCTGGATGGCTCGGAGAGCTGCCTCCGTGTACCCAGGTGTCTGGATCAGCCCGGGGATCAGCCACGACGAGTACGACCGGAACCGGTGCGTGCGCTCGTACAGCGGACGGCGGGCCTCCTGGGCTTGCTTGAGCCCGGCCCGCTCCATCCGACGCCACTCCACGAACATGCCCGCCACGGCTCGAAGCTTGGCAACCAGGTCAGCCGCTCGCTCGGGCACACCGCACGCCTCGCACCAGGCCCGGATGTCGTCCTCTGACGGCGGGGTGCGGGCGTTCAACAAGCGGCTTACCTTGGACGGGTACCAGCCGCAAGCGGCGGCCAGGTCGCGCCCGCTGAGCCCGGCGTCCCGCTGTATCTCGCGGAGCTGATCCGCAAGACCTTGGCGGGCACGCTGGACACTCGAGGATGCCGAATCGGCCATGTGCTCAGTACCGATCAGGCGGGGTGGAACTCCGCGTGCGGGATGGCCCTCTCCCAAGCTGCTTCGTAGGCCGCCAGGTACCGGGCGGCCAGTTCGGCGTCCTCGCGGACCTCCATCTTGGCCGGGGCCCACTGACCTTCGCCGGTGAAGTGGTGCAGGATCACCACCCGGCCGTCCATGACCCACCCGTCCAGGCCGGGGAGCAGGAGGTCACCCGTACGGGAGCGGGGCAGCCACCGAACCTCTTCACCCGCAGCGACGTTGGGGAACGTCACGTCGTACTCGTACCGGATGTAGTCGGTGACGGGCTCCGAGACCACCCGCAGGCGGCGCATGGAGACACCCCTTCCCGTCACCTCGGTCACCACGTCCAGCCACGACCGCCACCACGACTCCTGGTCGGCCGGGTCGAGCCGCTTGCCCTGCTGCCAGGCGATGAACTCGGGATCGTCCAGCATGTAGCTGTCCCGCATCTCCAGGTGCACCGCAGAGTGCTCGGCCTTCGCCAACTGCTCACGAACCGCTGTTGCCACCGCTGTTGTCCTCGTCCTCGGGTCGGGGGATGAACTGGATCATGTTGGCAGGCAGCCGGATCATGAACTCGTGGTCCGGGATGTCCGTGGTGTGGCCGGGGATCGAACCGACCTCCTGCGCAGCCGCGATGTCCTCGGCGCTGGCCTTGTAGGACTGGATGAGCAGGTCCCCCGTCTCCGTCTCCCGCCAAATGGTCGGGGAGCCGTCATCCGGGGTGTTCGGGTAGATCCCGAGGAACTCCAGAGCCATGCCGCCCTCCACCGTCGATCAGGTTCTCCGTGGTTCCAAGGATGCTGATCAGCCGTGCCCCTGTCAGGCGAATCAGATCCTGATCAACACTCAGGGAATCCAGGTAGGTATCCGAGGGGTCATGGTTCCGCCACCCTACGCGGTCCGTCGTACGGCGGTTCGGGCACGATCCCGGCCGGGGTCGGGAGGGTGGGGTGGGGCTCGGCGGGGCCGGTCGGTGGGGCCGGGACGGTAGGGGAAACCCGACCACCGTTCCTCGACCTGGCTGTCATGACGTCACCCGCCCGCCGCGGCTGCAATGGTGAGGTGCTCACTCACCAGCCCCGCCGGGCTCCCGGAGCGGACGGGCGCAGGTGGTACTGGTGCGCCGGTTGGCTCGCCTGCGCCGCCTGGGCCGCCGTGTTCCCCCTCGTCTCGCCGCTCGGGCCGCACCGGACCTGGGGCGCCGTCGCCGCGGTCGGCTACCTCGTCGCGGCGGTCGCCGTCCTGCTGCCCGCACGGCGGGACGCCCCGGCCCGCTCGACCGCGCTGGCCCTGGCCGGGGCGGTCGTTCTGCCGCTGCTGCTCCTGGTGCTCTCCGGGGCCGGGCAGAGCGAGGTCGGGGTGATCGAACGGTCCGGCTCGCTGCTGCTGCACCAGGGCTCCCCGTACCTCGACGAGCCGCGCACGGTGGCCGAGGTGACGCCCTACCTGCCGGCGATGGCCCTGCTGGGCGTGCCGCGCGCGGTGCTCGGCGCCGACGGCCTGCCGGCCCGGCTGGCGGGCGATCCCCGGCTGTGGTGCGCCGCCGTGTTCCTCGGCGGCCTGTGGCTCGCCCACCGGGTGCTGCGCGCCGCCGCGCCGGAGGACGGAACGGGCACCGGACGGAACCGGGGCCCGGTACCGGCCGGGGCGGCCCTCCCGGCCCTCGCGGCCCTGGTCGCCTCGCCGGTCGTGGCGCTGCCGCTCGCGGTCAGCGGTGTCGACCTCCCGCTGACCGGCCTGCTCTGCCTGGCCCTCGCGCTGGCCTCGGCGGGCCGCCCGGCCGCCACCGGGCTGGCGCTGGCCGCGGCCTGTGCGCTCAAGTGGACGGCCTGGCCCGCGGTGGCCGTCGCCGTCGCCCTGCTGGCCGCCACGGCCGGCCGGCGGGCCGCCGCCTGCGGCTGCGGCACGGCGCTGCTCGGCACCGCCGCCCTGGCTCTGCCCGCCGCCCTGCTCGCCCCCGGACCGATGGTCGCCCAGGTGCTGGCCTTCCCGCTCGGCCGCGGCGAGTTGCGCACCGAGGCCGCCAGCCCGCTGCCGGGGAAACTGCTCGCCGACCTCGGCCCGGCCGGCTGGTGGGCGGCGCTCGCCCTGCTGCTGGCCGCCGGCCTGGCCGTCGCCGTCTCCCTGGTGCGCCGGCCGCCCCGCTCTCTGGTCGCCGCCGCCGACCGGCTGGCCCTGGGCCTGGGCGCCGCCTTCCTGCTGGCCCCGGCCGGCCGCTTCGGCTACCTGGCGCTGCCCGTCGTGCTGGCGCTCTGGGCCCGCGTCGTGCCCGGGGCTCGCCCGGTTCCCGCCTCCGCCCCGGCCCCGCGGACCGGCGCCGACCGCCCGAACCCCCTCTTCGTCTGACCGACCACCCCTCCCGGATACGAGGCACCGACACCCATGGGCACCACCCTGATCGTCACCAACGACTTCCCGCCCCGGCAGGGCGGCATCGAGACCTTCGTGCACGCGATGGCCGTCCGCGTGCCCGACCACGACGTGGTCGTCCACACCTCCGCCGAACCGGGCGCCGCCCGGTACGACGCCACCCTGCCCTTCCCGGTGGTCCGCGACCCGGCCCGCACCCTGCTGCCCACCGCCCGGGTCACCCGCCGGACGCTGGAGATCGCCCGCGCCCACGGCTGCGACCGGGTCTGGTTCGGCGCCGCCGCGCCGCTGGCCGCGATGGCGCCCGCGCTGCGCCGCGGCGGGATCGAACGGAGCGTCGCCACCACCCACGGCCACGAGATCTGGTGGGCCCGCGCCCCGCTGGCCCGCCGGCTGCTGCGCCGGATAGGCGACCACGTGGACGTGGTCACCTACCTCGGCGAGTACACCCGCCGCCGGATCGCCCCCGCGCTGGGGCCGCGGGCCCGGCTGGAACGGCTCGTCCCCGGTGTGGACGCGGGGACGTTCCGGCCCTCGGCGGAGCACCGCCGGGCGGTCCGCGCCGAGTACGGCCTCGGTGACGCCCCGGTGGTCCTCTGCGTGTCCCGGCTGGTGCCCCGCAAGGGCCAGGACGCCCTGATCCGGGCGCTGCCGCTGATCCGCCGGAGTGTCCCGGAGGCCGTCCTGCTGCTGGTCGGGCAGGGCCCCGACGAGCGGCGGCTGCGCGGGCTGGCGGACCGGCTCGCGCCGGGCGCCGTGGTGTTCGCCGGCGGACTGGAGCACGACGCGACCGCCCGGTACTACGCGGCGGCGGACGTCTTCGCCATGCCGTGCCGGACCAGGCGGGCCGGCCTGGAGGCGGAGGGCCTCGGCATCGTCCTGCTGGAGGCCGCGGCCGGCGGCCTGCCCGTGGTGGCCGGCCGCTCCGGCGGCGCGCCCGACGCCGTCCTGGACGGCCGGACCGGGAGCGTGGTGGACGGCCGGTCCGTGCCGGCCGTGGCCGACGCCGTCGCGGCGGCCCTGCTGGACCGGGACCGGGCCCGGGAGTTCGGGCGGCGGGGCCGCCGCTGGGTGGCCGACCAGTGGTCCTGGGAGGCCTCGGCCGAGCGGCTCACCCACCTGCTCACCCCCGGCGCGGAGCTGCGCCCCGTCACCGCCCCGCCGGCGGGATGACCGGCCGCCCCCGCAGGTACGCCAGCACCGCCAGCACCCGCCGGTTGCCCTCCACCGGGTCGACGTCCAGCTTCATGAAGATGTTGCCGGCGTGCTTGACCACCGAGGCCTCGGTGACGGTCAGCCGCTGGGCGATCGACTGGTTGTTGAGCCCCTCCGCCATCAGCCCCAGCACCTCCCGCTCGCGCGGGGTGAGCCGCTTCAACGGCTCGTCGGCGGTGCGCTGCCCGAGCAGCACCCGGACCACCTCCGGGTCCAGCACGGTCTGCCCGGCCGCCACCCGCTCCAGCGCGTCGATGAAGTCGGTGACCTCGCCGACCCGGTCCTTGAGCAGGTAGCCGAGGCCGCCCCCGGTGGCGGAGTCCTCGCCGAACAGCCGGGTCGCGTAGGCCGTCGCCACGTACTGGGAGAGCACCAGGACGGGCAACCCCCGGTGCCGGGCGCGCAGTTCGACGGCGGCCCGAAGCCCCTCGTCGCGGAAGTCCGGCGGCATCCGGACGTCGGTGATGACGACGTCGGGCCGTTCGGCGTCGACGGCCCGGGCCAGCTCCCCGGCCTCGCCGACGGCGGCGACCACCCGGTGCCCGACCCGGCCGAGCAGCTCCACCAGGCCGGCCCGCAGCAGTACGGCGTCCTCGGCGAGCACTACCCGGAGCACGGGACCTCCACGCGCAGTCGGGTCGGTCCGCCGACGGGGCTGGTTACGATGAGTCGTCCTCTCAGGATGGCCACCCGGTCGGCCAGCCCCTGGAGGCCGGCGCCGGCGGCGGGATCGGCCCCGCCACGGCCGTTGTCGGTGACGAGCAGCACGAGCTTCCCGTCCTCCAGGCGCGCCGCGACGTCGACCTCGCCGGCGCCGCTGTGCTTGGCGGCGTTGGTCAGCGCCTCGGTGACGGTGAAGTACGCGGCGGTCTCCACCGGGCCGGGCAGCCGGTGCGGCAGGTCGATGTCGACGGTGACCGGGACGGGGTGGCGCAGCGCCAACTCGGCGACGGCGGCGGGCAGTCCGTGGTCGGTCAGCACCTGGGGGTGGATCCCGCGCACCAGGGTGCGCAGCTGCTCCAGCGCCCGCCGGGCCTCGCCGCGGGCCCGGGTGACGAGTTCGGCGGCGGCCGGCTCCCGGCCGCGCAGCTCCAGTTCGGCCAGGCCCAGGGTCATGCTCAGGGCCACCAGCTGCTGCTGGGCGCCGTCGTGCAGGTCGCGCTCGATCCGGCGCCGCTCCGCCTCGAAGGCGTCCACCAACCGGGCGCGGGAGCGGGTGAGTTCGGTGACCCGGCCGCTCAGGTCCTCGTCCCGCGCCGCGAGCAGCAGCTGCGCCGTCCACACCTGCGCACCGGCCAGCAGGGCCCCGGTGTAGGCGCAGAGCACCAGGCCGAGCAGCCCGGCGGCGGTGCCGGGCAGGGCCGCGAGCGGCCCCGAGATCGGCTGACCGGGGATCAGCATCACGGTGTCCGGGCTGACCGCCCACACGAACACCGGCGCCGCCGACAGCAGCAGCGAGAACCCGAACAGCGCGACGAAGCCGAGGCCGCTCGCCGTGAACAGCACGGCCTGGACCAGCAGGTACGCCAGTTCGCGCCAGGTGGCCCGCTCCCTGAGCCTGCTCCGCAGCCGGACGGCCGCCCCCGCGCCGGGCAGCGCACCGTGCGGGTCGGCCAGCGGCACCGGCTCGACCAGCAGCAGCCGCCGCCGCTCCAGCGCGCCGAGCGGCACCCCGAGCACGGCCGTCCCGGCCAGCACCAGCAGGCCGATCCCGACCACGGACAGCCCGAAGCCGACGAACAGCAGCACCGCGAGCAGCACCAGCACGGCGGCGCCCTGGAGGGTGCCGGTCAGCAGGAACGCCCAGACGCGCAGCGGCCACTCCGACCACAGGAAGCCCAGCGGCCGCCGTCGCAGCTCCGCCCAGACGGTGACTGTCCGGACGGTGACCGACCGGACGGTGACCGGCACGGCGCTCACGGCACTCCCCCTCCCCGGACGCGTACGAACCCTGCGGCCCGACCCTACCGGGCGACGGGCCGACGGCGGTTCGGGGGCGGTCCGGGGGCGGTTCGGGGGCCTCCGGGACGGGTGCGGCCGCGGTCCGCCCCTGCCGATCATGCCCGCGAGGGCATGGCGTGATAGCGGAATCGGTCTTGGAAGGGACGGGCCCGCAGGTCATAGCGTCGAGGGAGTGCACACCAGGGTTCTCGACGAAAGGGTCCACCATGGCCACCACCGCACGCAGCAGCAGGCACCTGACGGCCAGGAGGATCGTCGCCGCCTCCTTGGCCACCGCCGCGATCGGCCTCGCCGCCGTGGGCAGCGCGGACGCCGACGCCCCGCGGCCGGGCCGCGTCGAGGTGCTCGAACTCAAGCTCCAGAACGACCAGTACGAGACCGTGGACGTCGGCCCGGCCGGGCCGAGCCTGGGCGACCAGGACGTCTACTCCGGCGGCACCGTCCAGGACGGCCGCACCGTCGGCCGCGGGGGCGGAAGCTGCCAGGTCGTCCAGGTCCACGGCGCGGAGGTCACCAAGCACTGCCTGCTCACCATCGAGGTCGAGGGCGGCTCGCTGACGGTGCAGTCGCTCTGGACGAACGGCTCGGGCGCCCCGCTCGACATGGCCGTCACCGGCGGTACGGGCGCCTACGGCGGCGCGCGCGGCACGGTCCGCTTCTGGGACATCGGCACGCCGGACGAGCGGGCCCGGGTCGAGATCCAGCGCTGATCCGCCGGGCGCACCCCGTACCGCTGCCCCGGGCCTGGCCGGGGCAGCGGTACGGGGTGGTCCGCTCACCGTCCGTGCCGCGCGGCGTCCGGTCAGCGGCTACCGGTCAGCGGCTGCCGGGCTCCGGGGGCAGTGGCAGGGGCCGCGTGCAGGTGGAGCGGCGGACGTAGGCGAGGCCGTCGTACTCCTCGGCCAGCACCGTCGGCGCCAGTTCGAAGCGGTAGCTGAAGCGGGGCACGCCCGCGCCGAAGCTGCGCAGGTAGTGGCGTTCGGCCAACCAGGCCTCGACGGCGGGCTCGCCGCGGGCGGCGCGCAGGTCGATCAGGTGGTCGTCGCGGTGGGCGGCGGCGAGCCGGCCCTCGACGGACTTCGGTCCGCCGCCGCCGATGCCGTGCCGGCGCGGCGGGCGGGCCCGGGTGGAGCCGGTGCGGGCCCGGAAGGCGCCCTTGCCGAGGAGCAGGCCGAGGGCGTAGTAGCCGTCGCCGTAGCGCTCCCGGAGGTGGCGGCCCATGGCGGGGACGCCGGCCGCGTAACGGCCGGTCATCACGTGGCTGTTGTGGGCCCACACGGCCGTCCGCAGCCCGGTGCCGTCGTGGAGTTCGGCGACGGCCTCGGCCATGTGGCGGTCCCGGGCGGCGAGCGATCCCTCCTCGGTCCTGCCGTCGGTGCCCAGCGGTGGGCGGCGGGCCAGGTCGGCGGCCCGGACCAGGTTGCGGGCGTGGGCGATCGCCCGGTCGGTGGCGGCGGCACCGGCCAGGGCCGCATGGTCCTCCCGGCGGTCCACCAGTTCGTCGAGCAACTGCCGGGCACCGGCGTGCAGTTCACCGCCGCCTTCGAGGTCCCCGGCCGGGGTGCTGTCGCCGATCGCCCGCAGGGTGCGGTGCACGGCGGCGGCCCGCTCGGGCGCCACCTGCCGGAGGAAGGCGTGGACCTCCTCGGCCGATCCGGCGCTGCGCTGCGGATCGACGCCGACGAAGCGCACCCGCCGGGCCTCGGGCAGCGCCCGGTTGTGCTCGCGCAACCATTCGACCAGGGCGAGCACTTCGTAGGTCTTCCAGGTCCAGAAGCCCAGCCGGTCCAGGGCGGTGACCGGGTCGCCGGTGCCGTACCGGACGTAGGCGTCCACCGCCCCGGCGGAGGCCGCGCTGGCCTCCATGGCCAGGGCCCCGAAGTCGAGTTCGCGGACCAGGAATTCGAGCAGCCGGTGCTTGAGCCGGAAGAACTCGGCCGTCCCGTGGGTGGATTCGCCGAGCCCGACGACCCGGGCCTCCCCCAGCACCCGGCGCAGCGGAGCCAGGTCGCCGGCCGGGGCCCCGGCATCCAGGCTGTCGAGCGGAACGGCGTTCGCCGCCAGCCAGTCCGTCACGTCATCGCCCACGTCCGCCCCTTCCGCGCCGCCCCGGCATCCGATCCTACGCGAACGAGTGGGCGGGTCCGACCACGGGAGCCCGGGATCTGACGCCTGGTCAACAGTCTTTCCTCCGAACGGCGTCGAGGATCTCCCGGAGGTCCGCCAGCGCCGCCCCGGCCCCTTCGGCGACGGCCACGCCCGCGACGTTGACCACCACCTCGTCGACCCCGGCCCGGCCGTAGGCGGCCAGGCCGGCCGCCACCGCGTCGGCGTCGCCGTGGACGAAGGTGCCGGAGTCGACCAGGGCCCGGGCGCCCAGCGAGGGGCTGGACGGGTGCACCCGCAGCCCGGCCCGGCGGAGCATGTCGGTGTAGTGCGGCGAGGCCAGGTGCGCGTGGGCGGCGTCGTAGGCGAGCCGGTACGGGTTGCGCCCCGGGCGGTCCAGGGCCGCGTGGACGACGGAGACCAGCCTGGGCACCGGCCGGCCCGCCTCGGCCGCGCCCCGGGCCAGCGCCGGGGTGAGGACGTCCCGCAGGTACCCGGGCGGGGTCATCCAGGTGATGGCCGCGTCGGCCTCCCGCCCGGCCACCCGGGCCAGCGCCGGGCGGAGCACTCCGAGGCCCAGCTCCACACCGGGGTGGTCGAGTTCGTCCGGCAGTCCGCCGTGGGCGGCCCCGGCGAGCAGCGCCCGGACGGTGCGCAGGTACCCGGCGGCCGCCTCGCCGGGGCGCGGGTAGGGCGCGCCGCGCAGTTCGGCCACGAAGTCGGCGGCGCCCGGCCCGAGGCCGAGGACGGTCCGGTGGCCGGTCAGCCGGGCCAGCGAGCGGGCCTGGAGGGCGGCGTCGAGCTCGTGCCGCAGGGGCATCAGCGCGACGGCGGTGCCCACCGGCACCCGGTGGCCGAGCCCGGCCAGGTAGGCGAAGGCCTGGTGGGTCTCCAGGCGCAGTGACTGGCCCTGCCACAGCCGCGCCGCCCGGCCCTCCCGCACGAGTTCGGCGTACGGGACGAGCTGGGCCGGGTCGCTGGGCATGACCGGGAGGACGACGGAGATGGGCACGGGTCGGCTTTCGGTGCGGGGACGGTCGGAACCGGGACGGGCAGCACGGCGGCAGTCGGTGCGTCGCGGGCAGTACGGGGACGGTCAGTACGGGACGGTCAGTGCGGGGCACTGTCGGCGAGGTAGCCGGCCGCCTGGAGGCGGAAGAGCCGGGCGTAGACGCCCTCGGCCCGGAGCAGTTCGTCGTGGGTGCCCTCCTCCGCCAGCCGGCCGTTCGCGACGACGACGATCCGGTCGGCGATCCGGACGGTGGAGAAGCGGTGGGCGATGACCAGGGAGGTGGACTCGCCCGCGATCTCGCGCAGCCGTCCGAAGATCTCGGCCTCGGCCTCGGCGTCGATCGCGGCGGTCGGTTCGTCGAGGACGACGATCGGGGCCCGGCGCATGAACGCCCGGGACAGGGCGATCTTCTGCCACTGGCCGCCGGAGAGCTGGTGGCCCTCCTCGAAGTGCCGGCCGAGCATGGTGTCGTAGCCGCCGGGCAGGGCGTCCACGACGGGGGCCGCGCCGGCCGACCCGGCGGCCTGCCGGACCCGGTCGAGGTCGTCCAGCGACTCGACCCGGCCGAAGCCGATGTTGTGCCGCACGCTCATCTCGTAGCGGATGAAGTCCTGGAAGATCACGCCCATGTTCCGTTGCAGCCCGTCGATGTCGTACTCCTCGATCGGGACGCCGTCGATCAGGATCTGGCCGCCGGTCGGCTCGTACATCCGGGTCAGCAGCTTGACGACGGTGGTCTTGCCGGCGCCGTTCTGGCCCACCAGGGCGACGCAGGCGCCGGCCGGGATGCGGAAGCTGAGCCGGTCCAGGACGGGCCGGTCGGTGCCGGGGTAGCGGAAGCTGACGTCACGGAACTCGATGCCCTCGCGCAGGGTGGCCGGGAAGGGCCGGTCGCCGCCGGCGATCCGGCGTTCCGGGAGGTCGAGGAAGCCGAACAGGTTGCCGAGGAAGAGGGTGTCCTTGTAGAGCGCGGCGGCGCCGAGCAGCAGTCCGTGCGCGGCCACCTGCACCGTGCCGATGGCCTGGAGGTAGCCGGCCAGCTCGCCCACCCGGCTGCCGTCGGCGGCGTCCCGGATCGCCCACAGCAGGGCGCCGGAGGAGGCGAGCACGCTCAGCAGGCCGAAGCCGCCGACGGTGACGGACTGGCGGCGGGCCACGCCGCGGTCGATCCGGAAGAAGCGGTGGACCAGCTCCCGGTAGCGGTCCAGCAGGTAGGGGCCGAGCTGGAAGAGCCGGACCTCCTTGAAGGAGTGGTCGGTGGTGGTCAGGTACTGGTAGTAGTACAGCCGCCGACGGTCGGCCGTACGGGCGTACTCGATCTCGAAGACCTTGTGGCCGAACGCCATGTGGGCGATCACCGAGGGGACCGGGGCCGCCAGGATGACCAGCGCCACCCAGGGGCTCCAGGCGAACAGCACCGCGCTGACGGACAGCAGGGTGACCAGTTCGCGGGCGGCCTCCAGCATCTCGGCGAACAGCTGGTAGACGCGGCCGCCGTTGCTCTCCTGGAAGGCCCGCTGGAGCTTGTCGTACGCGTCGGCGTCCTCGTACTGCTGGAGGTCCAGGGTGATGCCCTTGCGCATCACCTGCTCACCGATGCTGGTGGTGAGCTCCAGGCGCAGCAGCGAGTCCAGGTACTGGACGGCGATGCCGAGCAGGTGGCCCGCCACGGCGAGGGCGAGCAGCTGGTAGCCGGCCCGCAGGGCTTCGTCGCGGGCCCCGGCCACGCCGCCGACGGCGTCCGCGACGCTCTGCACGACCTGCGCGGTGAGCGCGATCTGCAGGCCGGGGACGGCGGCGTTCAGCACGGTGCAGAGCGCGTAGCCGGTGACCTTGCCGGGGCTGAGTCGCCAGAACAGCGCGATGACGCGCAGCCAGGTCATCGTCCGCCCTCCCGTCCGGTGCCGCGGCCGCCGTTCCCGGCGGGGGGCTCGGCAGCGGCCTCGGCGGCGAGCCGGCCGCGGACGGCGCGCAGGGTGTGCCGCCACAGGCCGTAGGCGCGCTCCTCGCGGGCCAGGTCGATCGGCAGCAGCCGGTTGACCTGGAGGTGCGCGAGGCTGGCGAGCACCTGCCGCTCGCTGCCGACCAGCCGCCCGGCCCCGGCGGCCCGGCGGACCGCCGCCGCGGCCGCACCGGCGGCGGGCCGCTGGGCGGCGAAGGCCTCGGCGAGCAGCAGCCGGTGCCGGGCGCCCTCCTCGTGCGGGCGGCGCGGCCAGGGCCGCAGCAGCTCGCAGAGGTAGTCGCGGTCGGCGCGGAAGGACCGGCGGACGGCCTCGTCGTCGGCCCGGCCGCCGGGGGCGAGGTCCGCGCGGTCCGGCAGCGGGACGCCCCACTGGGCGTACAGCAGGTCGACGGCGGCGACCAGCAGCGGCTCGGGCCGCAGGTCGGGGCGGCCGGCGAGCAGCCCGACCGAGGCCTCGCTGCTGGCCTCGAAGAGCCGCTCGACGGCGTCGTAGCAGTCGGCGCCGCCGTAGCGGGCGACCTCGGGCGCGTAGGAGGCCACCGTGAGGTCCCGGGCGAGGCCCCGGCCCGCCAGGTCACGCCCCCAGGCGAGCAGCCGGGCCAGGGTGCGCGGCGCGTCGGCGCTGCGCACCCGCAGCCGCAGGTGCGGGTGGGGGTCGGCGTAGCGGAGGTAGAACCAGCGGTCCAGCAGGCCCTCGGCGCGCAGCTCGGCGAGCAGGTCGGGCAGCGGGCCGGTGAGGATCTCGTCCTGGCGCTCCGGGCCGGCGTACACCTGGAGGAACGACCACTCGCCGCCGGGCAGGTGCCGCGGCACCGGGGCGGTGGTCCGGCCGCCGGCCGGGTGGCGGGCGGCCGAGGCGGCGTCCCGGACGATCAGCGGGACGACGACCTCCTCGTGGTGGCGCCGCCCGTGCCCGTCCGTCAGCCAGAGCCGGTCGTGGACGGGCAGCAGCTCCTGGAAGGTCAGCGCCGCGCCCGGTCCGAGCGCCTCGCGCAGTTCGGGGAGGGTCTGCGGGTGGTCGAGGTCGAGCAGCAGCCGGTTGTCGTCCTCGACCAGGTAGACGTGCCGGGGGACGTTCCAGCGGGCCCGCCAGGCGGCGGGGTCGGCGAGGTCGGGCGCGGTGAGCCGCCACTGGGCGGGGCGGAGCACGACCCGGCCGCGGACCACCCGGGGGAGGAACGGCGCCCGGGCGAGCCGCCCCCAGCCGAAGGCGACCGGCAGCACGTACCCGTCGTAGGACACCTCCAGCAGGAACCGGGCCGTGTCGGGGGCGACCAGCGGGCTGAGCATGTGGTGCTGGGCGACGACCACCTCCCGGCCGAGCCGCCGGGACCACAGGTAGAGCCGGCCCTCGGTGGCGCCGAGCAGCAGGTCGTCGAGCGGGACGACCCGGTCCGGCGGCACCGACGGGGTGCTGTTGACCGGGATCTCGTACGGCCGGATCCGCGGCCGGACGGCGACGTTGGCGGCGCGGCCCCAGGTCGGCTGGAAGGCGAGTTCGGCGTGCACGGCGTCGGGGAACAGCGCCTCCTCGCGCCGGGCGTACGCGCGCAGCCGCTCGACGGCGCCGTCCCCGAGCAGGTCGAAGAAGCGGCCGAAGGTGCGCCCGCCCTGGGCCATCCCGTCGGAGCGCAGCACGGCCCGCCACTCGCCGCGGTCGATCGCCTCCCGGTCGGCGGCCTCGATGCTCAGGTAGGCGTCGACCACCGGCAGGACGGGTGCGGTGCCGGGCTTGCCGGGCGGGGCGAGCCGGTCCAGTCTGGCGTCGGTCAGCTCGACCTCGAACGCCCGCTCCCACCAGGCCTCCTGGGCGAGGTCGAGCAGGGCGGCGTCGAACCGGGCGGTGTCCGGCGGGGTGGTGGTGGGCGGCAGGTCGAAGGCGCGGCCGGGCTGGGTGTAGAGCGGCGGCGCGTCCAGGCCGGTGTCGGCGCCGAGCACCTCCAGGACGGGCACCCGGGCGCCGGCGCCGTAGCGTTCGACGAACTCCTCGCGGTAGCGCGCCAGGTGCTGGTGGTCGGTGCCGGAGGCGGCGGCCAGCCGCAGCAGTACGTCGACCGCGTCGGCGGCGGCTTCGCCGACGGCACGGTTCAGGGTGGGTGTGCGCAGGTCGAGGGCCGCGTCCAACTGGTAGGTGCGGCCGCGGTGTTCGGGGACCAGCGCGGTCTGGGCGGCGGCCAGCGCGCGCAGGCCCGCGACGTCGTGGGCGGTCCGGGTCAGGTCGACGACCGCGCGCAGGCCCTCGGCCACGTCCTCGGCCCCGGGCAGCCCGGCGACCTTCTTCAGCAGGTACTCGTCGGGCCGGGCCTCGGTCTGCGGCGGGCGCAGGTCGCTGCCGAGGAAGCCGAGCTCCCACAACTGGCGGACCAGACCGGTGACGGCGTCCTCACCGGCCTCCGGGAAGGCCTCGGCCAGTTCCGCGACCAGCCGCCGGTACGGGACGGGCGCCGCCGCGGTCCCCAGCGCGAGCCGGACCGGACCGGTGGCCCGGATCCGGACGGCCCGCTTGTCCTGCTCGCCGTGCACCTCGGTGAAGGGCAGCACCATCCGGTCCCCGGCGAGGTGCGCGGTGGAGTTGGCGACCACGTCGAGGTGGGGCAGCAGGGCCTGGTCGCCCTCCAGCCGGTGGACGAGCGCGAACAGCCACTCCAGGTCGCTGCGGACCCGGGTGGCGCGGACCGCCGGGCTGCCCAGCCGGGCGGTCGTGCGGTCGCCGAACTCACCCATCGCGACCCCGGCGAACGCCCCGAACGGGGTGGGGCGGGTGGACATCCGGGTGAGGTAGCGCAGCAGCGTGGAGTGCAGGCGCCGGGTGCGGCGCCCGTCCGCCCGGTCGGGCCGCTCCAGGGCGGCCACCAGGTCCTCGCTGGCCACCAGCAGCGCCCGGCGGACCTCCGGGTCCTCGGCGAGGGCGAGCAGTTCGGCCCGGGTGCGGGCCGGGTCGGCGGTGATCCGGTGGTAGGCGTCGACCGGCAGCGCGGGCGCGCGCAGCAGGAAGAAGTCGGCGGGGACGTACCGGGACACCCGGCTCACCGCCCCAGGAAGACGCGGAACCAGGCGGGCCGCTCGTCCGCGAGGGCTGCCAGCAGCGCCAGGGCGACGCCCGCGGCGCCGGAGAGCAGCCCCGGATCGTCGACGGTGTTGCCGGGCAGGTCCTCGTCGGCGAACACCACCGGGTGCCGGGGGTCGGCGTACGCCAGCAGCCGTTCCAGCAGTCCGGGCAGCGCCTGCGCGGCCGCCGCGCTGTGCGGGCCGAACTCCTCGGCCAGCATGACGAGTCCGGCCAGGCCGTGGCAGAGCGTGGGGGTGCGCGGCTCGGCGCCGGCGGCCCGGCGCAGCGCGGCCTCGAAGGCCTCGACGGCACTGGCGCGCAGCCCGTCGTCCCCGGTGCAGTCGGCGACGGCGAGCAGGGCCGCGGCGATCCCGGCGGTGCCGTAGCACCAGGCGAGTTGGTCGTGGCAGTGGGCGACGGGCCGCTCGGCGCCGAGCTCGTCGACCGGGACGCCGTTGGCCCACAGCGGGCCCTGGTCGTCGGTCAGCCGGTGGCCCAGCAGCCAGCCGGTGAGCGCCGTGAGGGCCTCGCGCTGGCCGGGGCGGCGGTGGCCGGCGGCCCAGGCGGCGGCCAGGGCGACGGCCACCCCGGGCACGCCGTGGGAGACGCCGAGGTTGAGGTAGCCGTGCGGGTACTGCCGGTGGTGGTCGCCGACCGGCGGGTAGACCTCGGGACGGAGCAGCCAGCCCCGCGCGGTTCCGGCCGGCTCGGCGGGCCCGGCCTGCCGGATCAGCCGGTCGAGCAGCACGGCGGCGGCCTCCCGGACCCGCGGGCCCGGCTCGGGCAGGGCGCTGAGGCAGGTGAGCACGCCGGCCGCGCCGTTGACCAGGTCGTAGTCGGTGTCACTGATCGGCTGCCCGTCCTCCGGCCACGGGGTGGCGATCGCCTGCTCGGCGAGCTGGTCGTACAGGCGCAGCAGGCTGGGCCGGAACCGGGGTTCGTCCTCGGCGCAGTCGGCCAGGGCCAGGGCCAGGCCGGCGGTACCGCCGAACAGGCCGGGGCCGGAGAGCGGTTCGACCTGGGTGGCGAGCACCGCCTCGCGGATGTGGCCGTGGGCGTGCTCGCGGTCGCCGAGGCCGGCCCGGGCGGCGTACAGGTGGAGCAGGGCGAGGCCGGCCTGGCCGTGGCTCAGGCTCGGCGGGTACCAGCCCATCGGCACGGCGGCCTGGTCGGCGGCGCGGAGCGCGAGTTCGGTCCACTGCTCGGTCGTCGCGGTCCGGGACACCACGAGGCACACCGTGTCGCGGACCCGTTCGGCGAGCGGGGCGTCGGGGGTGCGGACGGACGGTTCGCCGGTTTCCCGGACGGTGTGCATGTGTTCTCCCTCGGAGGGTGGCGCCGGGGCGGTGGCGGCCCCGGCCTGGTGACGGTCCCGGAGTTCGCGGCGGGCCGGGGGTCCGCGGCGGCCCTGGAGTTCGCGACAGCTGTGGAGTTCGCGGCGGGCCGGCGCGAGAATGGGCGGACGGGTGCTGCCGTGTCCTGTATCCACGGCAGCACCCGTCACCTCACCGGAGGTCAGTCCTGCTGCGGGTTCGAGCAGATGCCCGAGGTGCACAGGGTGGTGCAGACACAGGTCGAGGTCACCTTGCAGCCGATCCGGGTGCAGATGGTGCGGGTGGCGAGGGTGCTGATCGACGGCGTCGGCAGCTGGCCGCCGCCCTGGACCGGCGAGCTGATGCGGGCGTCCAGGTCGAATGCGTTGTCGGACATCGCGAATTCCCTTCGAATCGTCCCGTTCCGGTTTCCCGGGCGGGTTCGGGGGTGCCTCCCCCGTGATTCGATGATGTCCCGGCGGGCTTTCCGTGCCTATTGTCGCGGGCGACAGTCCGGCGACGGTCCGGCGGCTTTCCGTGATTCAGGCGGCGGGCGCCCTGGGGGTGCGGTCCGGCGCAATGAGGTGGGCGTAGGAGGCCAGGCAGCCGGAGAGCCGGGATTCGAGTTCGAGTTTCTCCAGGACGGCCGTGAGATGGGCCCGCACGGTGCGTTCGGTGACCTGTAGCCGGGCGGCCATCTGCTGGTTGGTCAGGCCTTCGGCGAGCATCACGAAAACCTCGCGCTCACGGGGTGTCAGTCGGCCGACACGGTCCAGTGCGTGGGTCCAGGCGGGTCCGCCTGAGGCGGCCGCCGTCGTGGTCGCGAAGTCATTCACGTCATCTCCCCGTTGTCCATCCGACGGATTCGGTGGGGCGGCTCCGTCCGGGCCGCACAGGACAGAACGTAGGCACTGTTCGAACCGGAAGCAACCGTGTTCCGCCGTTGGCTACGGAGCGTCAGGACGGCGCCGGACCGTGGTGTCCGGGCCTCCGGAGGCGGTGTCCGGTGGCACCGGGGGACTCCCCGCACAGGCGGAAGGCGGCGCTCCGGCGAAACCCCCGCCATTCGGCGGGGATGGTTCCATTGGCACCATTCTCACCGTCCGTGGAGGCCTTCGGCGGTGCCCGGTGCGGCGATCGGCGGAAACCGGCGCGGGGAATCCGGAATTCGACCCGCCGGTTACCGGGCGGACCCCCTTCCGGCGATCCTGACACAGCCGAAGCTTGACTCCCCGTTGACCAAGTCGGTTAACATTGCCGACATGAGCATTGCAATGCCGGGCTCACCATCGCCACTCCACGTCCGGATCGAGCGTCAGATCCAGTGGTCGATCGAGCGGGGGGAATATGCCGAAGGCGAGTCGCTGCCCCCGGCGAGCGACTTGTCCGCGAATTTCCGGGCCAACCGGAACACCGTTCTGCGCGCGCTGCGGAAATTGCGCGCCAAAGGACTCATCGATTTCGGCCGCGGTCGCGGAATCATCGTCGTGGCGCGTTCCGGGGCCGCGCAGGGCGACGTCGCGGGTCTGTCCGAACAACTGCGGCAGCTGGTCGCCGTGGCCGACGCCCACGGCGTGGCCCGCTCCTCGCTGATCTCCGCCATCGAGCGCATGCCCCGCCCGGCCGAGGGCGCGACCGCACCGCGCCGGGCGGGCCACCGCCCGCCGGGACGCCCCTGAGAGAGGCCCTGAGACAGGCCCTGAGACGGGCCCCGAGACGGGCCCTGTGGCGGCTTCCGTGAGCGGGCTTCCGTCGGCGGGTCAGGCGCCGGCTGCGGCGGCCTCGGCGAGGGAGTCGAGGACCGGGCGGAGCAGCGGGTGCCCGTCGGCGCCGGCCCGGACGGCGGCGAAGACCCGGCGGGTGGCGAGGTCGCTGTCGACCGGGCGGACCGCCACCCGGGCCAGGTCCACCCCGCGGAGCGCGGAGCGCGGCACCAGGGCGACACCGGCGCCCGCCGAGGCCAGGGCGACGACGGCGCGGAAGTCGTCGGAGGAGTGCAGCAGGCGCGGCTGGAAGCCGGCGTGCTCGCAGGCGAGCAGGACCACGTCGTGGCAGGGGTTGCCCGGGTAGGGGCCGATCCACGGCTCGTCCGCCAGCGCGGCCACCGCCAGCGGCCCGGCCTCGGCGGCCAGCGGGTGGGCCAGCGGCAGCACGGCCTCGAAGGGTTCGGCGTACAGCGGGACCCTGGTCAGCCGGGCGTCGTCGGCGCGCGGGGCGCCGCGGTACTCGACAGCCACCGCGAGGTCGGCGCGGCCGTCCAGCACCATCGGGAGGCTGGCGTCGCCCTCGGCGTCCAGCACCTTGAGCCGCAGGCCGGGGGCGCGACCGGCCAGCAGGCCGATCGCCGGGGCGAGCACGTGCGAGATGCCGGTCGCGAAGGAGGCGACGGTGACCTCGCCCGCGACGCCCGCGCTGTACGCGGCGAGGTCGGCCTCGGCCCGCTCCAGCTGGGCGAGCACCGCGTCGGCGTGGCCGAGCAGGATCTCCCCGGCGGCGGTCAGCCGCACGCCCCGGCCCTCCCGGGCCAGCAGGTGGTGGCCGGTCTCCTGTTCCAGGGCGGCCAGCTGCTGGGAGACCGCGGAGGGGGTCAGGTAGAGGGCGGCCGCCGCGGCGGTCACGGTGCGGTGGTCCGCCACGGCCCGGAGGGTCCGCAGCCGTCGTGCGTCGATCACACGTCAATTCTGCCAGCGCGGCGGAGCGGGCCGTCCGGGGTGCCGCTCCCGGGGCCGTCCGGGGCTTCCGGGACGCCGCCTGCGGGGCCTGCGGGGTGCCGCCGGCAGGGCCGCTCGCAGGGCGGTTTCCGGGGCAGTACCACCGGTGGCGTATTTCGGCCCGAGATCGTCTCGGCCCGTTGACCGCCCGGTCCGCACGGCGCTTGGCTCGGGAACGGACCGGGCCGGGGACTCCGGGGCCCGGTACTCGTCATCTGGGGAGGATGTCCATGATCACCGCCCGTTCCCGCCGCCGGCTCGCCCGCGCCGGCTGCGTCCTGGTGGCCGCCCTCGCGGTCGGCGCCGTGATGCCCGCCGCCGAGGCCCGGCCGCCCAAGGGCGACACCGCCCGGGTCAGCGAGGGCTTCAAGGGGGAGCAGCTGAACGGCGCCTCGACCGGGCTCGGGCTGAGCGCGGACGGCCGTTCGGCGCTGTTCTCGTCGGCCGCGACCGACCTGCTGCCGTCCACCGGCACCCCGAACTCCGGCGAGGTCTACGTCCGCGACCTGCGCAACGGCCACATCGAGCGGGTCAGCGTCGCCGACGACGGCTCGCAGCTGAACGCCCCCACCACGGACGCCTCGATCAGCGCGGACGGCCGGTTCGTGGCGTTCAGCACCGCCGCCACCAACGTCGTCCCGGGCCAGGCGAAGCACGAGAACGACGTGTTCGTCCGCGACCGCTGGACGGGGCGCACCGAGCTGATCACCGGCGGCCTGCTCGCCACCGCGGACGACGAGACGATCCGCAGCGCGGACAACCCCACGCTGAGCGCGGACGGCCGCTACGTCGCCTACGCCTCGAACCGCACCGACCTGACCACCGGCATCCGCCGCGGGAAGATCAACATCTACGTCACCGACCGCTGGACCCACACCACCCGGCTGGTCACCACCGGACCGGCGGGCGGCACCGGCGCGGACAACCACTCCTACCGTCCGACCATCAGCGCGGACGGGCGCACGGTCGGCTTCGTCTCCCGGGCCTACAACCTCACCGACCCCGCCCCGGGCACCCCCGCGGCCCCGGCGGCGGCGGACGCCGAGCTGGCCGGCCCGCGCTTCTACCCGTACTACGTCTGGTCCGCCGCCACCGGCCGGACGGTCGTCGCCGGTGTGGACACCACCGGCGCCGAGCGCGGCGTCGGTCTGATGGACGCCCGGATCAGCCCCGACGGCCGCTACGCGCTGTACGGCATGCCGACCTACGGCGTCGGCCCCCGCCCCGGCAACCACGGCCTCCGGATGGACCTGTACGTCCACGACCTGGTCACCGGCAAGGTCACCCTGGTCAACACCCCGCTGCCCGGCACCACGCCCACCGACGGCTCCTACGACCCGGCGATCACCGCCGACGGGCGCTGGGTCTACTTCGACTCCGCCGCGGACGACCTGGTGGCCGACGACACCAACCAGTCCTCCGACGTGTTCCGCCGCGACCTGTGGACCGGCCGGATCGAGCGGGTCAGCCTCGCCTCGGACGGCTCCCAGAGCACCGCCGCCGGGCAGAACCCGTACGTGGACGCCGAGGGCGGCACGGTGCTGTTCGACGCCGAGGACGGCAACCTGGTGCCGGGCGACACCAACACCGTCACGGACGTGTTCCGCCGCCGCCTCTGAACCGCGCCCGGCCTCTCCACCCTGCCCGCACGGCCCGCCGTCCGATTACGTCTGTTGACGTATTTTCCGTCCGGATTCATCTCAGCTGTTGACCCGGGGGCCGTCCGGCGCTTGGCTCGTTCCCGGACCGACCGCCCGGGGGGGCCTGTCCGACCGGGCGCCGCCCCGCCCTCCGACTGCGGGAGGGCGGGGCGGCGCCGGCCTCAGCGGACGGGCAGCGAGACCTCCGCCGGACCGAAGGCCACCGTGCCGTCCGACGGCGTCTCGCCGCCGTACAGGCCGTCCCGGGTGCCGAGCACCAGCGCGAGCCGGTGGCCGGCCGGGAGGTCGTACGCGGTGGGGAACAGCGTGACGTCCAGCGGGAAGGACTGCCCCGCCGTACGGCCGGACCAGCTCTGCGGGGCGTGCGCGATCAGCCGCCCGACGCCGAGCGCGTCCACGTCGTAGAGGTACGCGACGGCGGTGCCCTGCGGGGCGGAGCCGGTCACGGTGGTGTGCACCCGGACGGCCCCGCGCACGGACAGGCCCCGCTCGTACGGCTCCGACTGCCGCACGGCGGCGGCCTCGCGGTCCAGCAGCGGGACCAGGACGGTCGGCGGCTGGTGCAGCCACTGGTCGACCAGGCCGGAGAGCAGCACGGTGCCGCCGCTCGCACCGGAGGACTGGTCGCCGCGGATGGTGGCGGTGCCGGCCAGGTCCAGCCGCTCAGTGCGGGAGGCGCCCGACTCCCAGTCCGGGTACGCCTCGTGGGCACCGCTCGGGCGGACCTCCAGGCCGACGCCCGGCGGCAGGCCCGCGCCCGCCACGCCCTTGAGGTGCTGGTCGAGCCAGCCGCGGGCGTCGTCCCAGGTGGCGTTGGAGAAGCCGAGCAGGCCGGTGAACTCCTGGCTGGCGTGGTCGCCGGGCCGCAGTTCGAGGCGCTTGGGGACGGTCAGCCGCCGGTAGAAGTCGGTCATCTGGCCGGGGTTGAAGAAGCTGTCGCTCCAGCCGTTGGCGAGGTAGACGGCGGCGCCGTTGGCGTTGATCCGGTCCAGGTAGGCCGCGGGCGAGCGGAGCTTCGCCCAGGCGATCACGTCGGGGAGGTCGTGGTCGCCGAACAGGTCGTCCAGGGCGGCCGCGAACTCCGGGCTCTTGCGCCCGGTCAGGCCCTCGATCCGGGCCAGCCGGGTGGCGGCGGCGGTGTGCCGGGTCTGTCCGCTGTACAGCGCGTCGGTCAGGTCGGCCCAGCCGCTGAGCGAGGCGACGGCCTTGATCCGCGGGTCGAACGCGGCGCCGAGGAGGGTGAGGCCGCCGCCGAGCGACAGGCCGATCATGCCGACCCGGTCCGGGTCCGCCGGGGTCTGCGCGAGGGCCCAGTCGATCACCGTCGAGATGTCGGCGACGTCCTTGGGCCCGGCGACGTCCACCTCCCCGCCCGAACCCCAGAACCCGCGCACGGTGTACGTCACGACGACGTACCCGGCGGCGGCGAACCGGTGCCCCTGGGCGACGTACTCCAGGTCGTTCTGCCCCCAGCTCGCGGGCTGCACCACCACCGGGTAGCGGCCGCGGGCGTCGGCGCCCGGGGTTCCGGCGGGCGGGGTGAAGACGTCGGCCTTGAGCACGACGCCGTCCCGGGCGGTGATGTCCGCCAGCCGGAAGCCGCCGAGCGCGGACGCGGCGGCGGACCCGAACGCGGGTGCGGCCGGCGCGGGTTGGGCCATCGCGGGTTGGGCCACCGCACCGGCCCCGAGCGCCAGGGCCAGGGCCAGGGCGGTGCTCGCCGCCCGGTGTCCGCCGGTTCGGTGGGGTCGTGCCATCACGCGCTGCTCCCTCGGTCCACTTGATGTGATCACGACGAGCCTAGTGATCACAGCCGGCCCCGGAGGAGGTGGTGATCAGCCAAATTACTGGCCGGTAACGTGACCTGGCGGCGGAACCGCGAACGGGGGTGGTACACCCGTGGGAACCGGTGTACCAAACCCCTGGCGGGAGGGTGGGGCAGTTGGTCTTCGGGCCGCGCGGCGGTGGCGAATCGATTCACCACCACCGCAGCGCGGTGGTGAGCCCGCGGGGACGGGCCGGTTCCGAGCGGCTCGGCCCCGCGGGCGGCTTGTGGGGTCAACCCCTCGTGGGACTCAACCCCTCGTGGGGGTCGGGCCCTTCGTCGGGATCGGGCCCCGCGCGGGGGTCAGCCCTCCAGCGCGGCGCGGGCGTCCACGAAGGCGGCGACGGCGCGCTCGACGTCCTCGGTGGAGTGGGCCGCGGAGAGCTGCACCCGGATCCGGGCGGCGCCGTGCGGGACCACCGGGTACGAGAAGCCGATCACGTACACGCCGCGCTCCAGCAGGAGTTCGGCCAGGCGGCCGGCCTTCGCCGCGTCGCCGATCATCACCGGGGCGATCGGGTGGTCGCCCGGCAGGATCTCGAACCCGGCCTCGGTCATCTTCGAGCGGAACAGCGCGGTGTTGGCCGCCAGCCGCTCGCGCAGCTCGTTGGACTGCTCGACCAGGTCGAGCACCTTCAACGAGGCGGCCGCGATCACCGGGGCCAGCGAGTTGGAGAACAGGTACGGGCGGGAGCGCTGGCGCAGCAGGGCGACGATCTCCCGGCGGGCGGCGACGTAGCCGCCGGAGGCGCCGCCGAGCGCCTTGCCCAGGGTGCCGGTGATGATGTCCACCCGGTCCATCACGCCGTGCAGTTCGGGGGTCCCGCGGCCGCCGGCGCCGACGAAGCCGACGGCGTGCGAGTCGTCGACCATGACCATGGCGTCGTAGCGGTCGGCCAGGTCGCAGATCTCGCGCAGCGGGGCGACGTAGCCGTCCATCGAGAAGACGCCGTCGGTGACGATCAGGCGGCGGCGGGCGTCCTGGGTCTCCTTGAGCTGCTGCTCCAGGTCGGCCAGGTCGCGGTTGGCGTAGCGGTGGCGGCGGGCCTTGCTGAGCCGGATGCCGTCGATGATGCTGGCGTGGTTGAGCGCGTCGGAGATGACGGCGTCGCGGTCGTCCAGCAGGGTCTCGAAGACGCCGCCGTTGGCGTCGAAGCACGAGGAGTAGAGGATGGTGTCCTCCTGGCCGAGGAAGGCCGAGAGGCGCTCCTCCAGCTCCTTGTGCACGTCCTGGGTGCCGCAGATGAAGCGCACCGAGGCCATGCCGTAGCCCCAGCGGTCCAGCGCGTCCTTGGCCGCGGCGAGCACCTCGGGGTGGTCGGCCAGGCCGAGGTAGTTGTTGGCGCAGAAGTTGAGCACCTCGCCGGGGCGGCCGCCGGAGGTGACGGTGACCTCGGCGCTCTGCGGGCTGCCGATCACCCGCTCCGGCTTGAACAGGCCGGCCTCGCGGATCTCGTCGAGGGTGGTGGCGATGTCGGCGCGCACGTTGTCGAACACGGGCAGACTCCTAGTCGTAGCGGCGGGGCGGCGGATCGGCGGGCTCGGGCAGGGCTCGGGCAGGACTCAGACGGTGCTCAGGCGGTGCTCAGGCGGTCCAGTCGAGGATGATCTTGCCGCAGTTGCCGCTCGCGGCGTCGTCGAAGGCGGCCTCGAACTCGGTGGCGGCGTAGCGGCCGGTGATCACCGGGCTGAGGTCCAGGCCGCCCTCCAGCAGCACCGACATCGCGTACCAGGTCTCGAACATCTCGCGGCCGTAGATGCCCTTGATGGTGATCATCGAGGTGACGATCGAGGCCCAGTCCACCGGGAAGGCCTCGGCCGGCAGGCCCAGCATGGCGATCTTGCCGCCGTGGGTCATGTTGGCGATCATCGACTGCATCGCCTCGGGGCGGCCGGACATCTCCAGGCCGACGTCGAAGCCCTCGCGCAGGCCCAGCTTCTGCTGGCCCTCCTCGATGGTGTGCTCGGCGACGTTGAGCGCCAGCGTCACGCCGACCCGGCGGGCCAGGTCGAGGCGGTACGGGGAGACGTCGGTGATCATCACGTTGCGGGCGCCGGCGTGCTTGGCGACGGCGGCCGCCATGATGCCGATCGGGCCGGCGCCGGTGACCAGCACGTCCTCGCCGACCAGCGGGAAGGACAGCGCGGTGTGCACGGCGTTGCCGAAGGGGTCGAAGATCGCGGCCACGTCGAGGTCCACCGGCACCCGGTGCACCCAGACGTTGGAGGCGGGCAGCGCCACGTACTCGGCGAAGGCGCCGTCCCGGTTCACGCCCAGGCCGACGGTGTTGCGGCACAGGTGGCGGCGGCCGGCCAGGCAGTTGCGGCACTTGCCGCAGACCAGGTGGCCCTCGCCGCTGACCAGGTCGCCGATCGCGATGTCCGCGACGCCGGCGCCGAGCTCGGCGACCTCGCCGACGAACTCGTGGCCGAGCACCAGCGGGGTCTTGATCGTCTGCTGCGCCCAGCCGTCCCACTTGCGGATGTGCAGGTCGGTGCCGCAGATGCCGGTGCGCAGCACCTTGATCAGCACCTCGCCCGGGCCGATCTCGGGCTTCGGGACGTCGATCATCCAGAGGCCGGGCTCGGCATGCTGCTTGACGAGTGCCTTCACGGGAGACGGCTCCTGACGTGCTGATCGGGGACGGCCTTCGAGGGTCGGGCAGGCCGGTGGCTCGGTTCGGCCGCTCCTGACGGGCACGCTCCGGCAAGCAGAAATCTGCCTGGTGGGAGGGGGTGCGGTCCATCGAGGAATTCTTAAGGGCGGCCACAGCTGGGCTAAACGATCGTGCCCGAGCTGGGCCCGGGGGCGGGTGCGGCGTGCCGGTGCTCACCCGTCCGGCCGAGCGCGCGGCACCCGCGACGACACCAACCGGCCGTACCGGCGGGGTACTTGACAACGATCCGCCAGTGGGAGCGGGCCAGTCGGGTGGGGTTGGGTCCGTTCGGGCCAGCCCGGCCGCCACCGGCGCGCGGGTGTTCGAGGGCGGTGCTTACGGTGGCGACGCTCCCCCACGGCCCCGTGGAGCAGCGCTCCGGGGCCCTTCGCCGCAGAGAGGCGCCCCACTCCATGACCAACACCCGACGGCCCCGCCCGGCCGCTCCCCGCTCCGCCCGGCTGGCCGCAGGAGCCGCCCTCGCACTGGCCGGCCTGCTGGCCGCCACCGCCTGCTCCGGAGAGTCGACGCCCGCCCGGCAGGCCGCCGAGCCTGCGGTCACCGCCGAACCGGCCGCGCTCAGCCCGTCCCCCGGCAACTCCCCCTCGGGGAGCGCCTCCTCGAACGCGGTGGTGCAGCTGACCCCGGCCGTCGGCGCCAAGCTGGACGCCGCGATCCAGTCGGTACTCAAGCAGAACTCGGTGCCCGGCATCTCGGTCGGGATCATCACGCCGGGCGGCACGTACCAGAAGTCCTTCGGCGTCTCCGACAAGACCGCCAACACGCCGATGGACCCCGGGCTGTTCAGCCGCATCGGCAGCGAGAGCAAGACCTTCACCGCGACCGCCGTGCTGCGCCTGGTGGACCAGGGCAAGGTGGCGCTGGACGACCCGATCTCCAAGTACGTGGACGGCGTCCCCGGCGGCGACGGGATCACCGTGCGCCAGCTCGGCGAGATGCGCAGCGGCCTGTTCCCGTACAGCTCCGACCCGGACTTCGTGAACACCCTGATCGGTGACCCGAACCACGTGTTCACCCCGGACCAGCTGCTCGCCTACGGCTACAAACACCCCGCCGTGTTCCCGCCCGGGCAGCGGTTCCAGTACAACAACAGCAACTACATCATCCTGGGCAAGCTGATCGAGAAGGTCGGCGGGCAGAGCGCGGGCGACTTCCTCCAGGCCCAGGTGTTCACGCCCGCCTCGCTGGCCAAGACGAGCTTCCCCACCGACGGGACGCTCCCCGACCCGCACGCCCACGGCTACACCGACCAGACGCCCAACGGGGACATCCAGGACGCCACCAACTGGAACCCGTCCTGGGCCTGGACGGCCGGGGCCGTCATCACCCAGCTCGCCGACCTGGAGAGCTGGGCCAAGACCATGGCCACCGGCGCCATCATCAGCCCGGCCAGCCAGACCGAGCGGTTGAAGACCCTGCCCACCGGCGACCCCGGCGTCACCTACGGCTTCGGGCTGTTCGACAACAACGGCTGGATCGGGCACAACGGCTCGATGCCCGGTTACGAGAGCGTCGCGGTGTACATGCCGGAGGCCCAGGCCACCCTGGTGCTGCTGCTCAACACCGATGTGATCTCCCAGGGCCAGGAGCCGTCCACGCTGTTCGCGAACGCGATCACCAAGATCATCTCGCCGAACAACGTCTACGCGCTCCCGGCGGAGACCGCCGCACCGTCGGCCCCGGCCTCGGGCGGCGCGTCCGGCCCGGTGTCCGGCTCCCCCTCGGCCGGCAGCTCCGGCAGCGGCGCGCCCTCGCTCCCGGGCAACGCCCCCACCACCGTGCGGGCCTGACCGCAGCGCGCGGACAGAGCAGGAGGCCCGACCCGGCGCGAACGGGTCGGGCCTTCCGTACTCCTGACCGACCGTCAGATTCCCAGGACCTTGCCGAGGTCGTACGAGACCGGCTCCTCCAACTGCGCGTAGGTGCAGCTCTCCGGCGTGCGGTCCGGCCGCCAGCGGCGGAACTGGGCGGTGTGCCGGAAGCGGCTGCCCTCCATGTGGTCGTAGGCCACCTCGACCACCCGCTCGGGGCGCAGCGCGATCCAGGACAGGTCCTTGCCGCCGGTCCAGCGGCTGACCGCCCCCGGCAGCCGGCCCTCCGCGTGCGCGGACTCCTCCGCCCAGGCGCCCCAAGGGTGTTGGGCGAGGTCGTCCATCCTCAGCGGGGCCAGCTCCTCGACCAGTTCGCGCCGGCGCGCCATGGAGAAGGCGGCGCACACGCCGACGTGCTGCAACCGGCCCGCGTCGTCGTGGATGCCCAGCAGCAGCGAGCCGACCACCGGGCCGCTCTTGTGCTCGCGGTAGCCGGCCACCACGCAGTCGGCGGTGCGCTCGTGCTTGATCTTGTACATGGTCCGCTCGCCCGGCCGGTACGGCTGGTCCAGCGGCTTGGCCACCACGCCGTCCAGCCCGGCGCCCTCGTACTCGGCGAACCAGGTCCGCGCCAGCTCGGCATCGGTCGAGGCCGGGGCGGTGAACACCGGGTCGGCGGCCCCGGCGAGCGCCGCCTCCAGGGCCGGGCGGCGCACCGACAGCGGCTCGTCCAGCAGCGAATCGTCGCCGAGGGCGAGCAGGTCGAAGGCCACGAAGGAGGCGGGCGTCCGCTCGGCGAGCAGCTTCACCCGGCTCGCCGCCGGGTGGATCCGCTCCAGCAGCTCCTCGAAGCGCAGCCGCCCGTCCCGGGCGATCACCACCTCGCCGTCCAGCACGCAGCGCGGCGGCAGCTCCCGCCGGAAGGCCTCCACCAGCTCGGGGAAGTACCTGGTCAGCGGCTTGCCGGTGCGGCTGCCCAGCTCCACCTCGTCGCCGTCGCGGAACACGATGCTGCGGAAGCCGTCCCACTTGGCCTCGTACTGCATCCCCGGCGGGATCCCCGCCACCGACTTGGCGAGCATCGGGGCCACCGGCGGCATCACGGGCAGGTCCATGCGTCCCAGCCTGGCGCGGTTCGCCCCGGGGCGCGCGCCGGGCACGGCGCCCTTAGCGTGAGAGGCATGGGCACAGCCGTCGAACTGGAAGTCGCCGGGCGCACCGTCCGGCTGTCCAATCCGGACAAGGTGTACTACCCCGAGCGCGGCTTCACCAAGTTGGACGTCGCCCAGTACTACCTGGCCGTCGCCGACGGGGTGCTGCACGGGCTGCGCGACCGGCCCACCACCCTCCAGCGCTTCCCCGACGGGGTCGACGGCGAGTTCTTCTACCAGAAACGCGCCCCCAAGGGCCTGCCGGACTGGCTGCCCACCGCCCGGATCGAGTTCCCCAGCGGCCGCTCCGCCGACGAGATCTGCCCCACCGAACCGGCCGCCGTGCTGTGGGCCGCCAACCTGGGCTGCCTCACCTTCCACCCCTGGCCGGTCCGGCGCGGCGACACCGACCACATCGACGAACTGCGCATCGACCTCGACCCGCAGCCCGGCACCGACTTCCACGACGCCGTCCGCGCCGCCCACGAACTGCGCGCCCTGCTGGCGGAGCACGGGCTGCGCGGCTGGCCCAAGTCCTCCGGCGGGCGCGGCCTGCACGTCTACGTCCCGCTGGTGCCCGAGTGGACCTTCACCGACGGGCGGCACGCCGTGATCGCCCTCGGCCGGGTGCTGGAACAGCGGATGCCCGGAAAGGTCACCACCGCCTGGTGGAAGGAGGAACGCGGCGAACGCATCTTCGTCGACTACAACCAGATGGCCCGTGACCGCACCATCGCCTCCGCCTACTCGCTGCGCGCCCGCCCCCGCGCCACCGCCTCCGCCCCGCTGCACTGGGACGAACTCGACGACGCCTCCCCCGAGGACTTCGACCTGCGGACCGTCCCCGCCCGCTTCGCCGAACTCGGCGACCCCAACGCGGAGATGGCGGACCACGCGTACCGGCTGGAAGCCCTGCTGGAGCTCTACGACAAGCAGCTGCACGACGAGGGCCTCGGCGAACTCCCCTACCCGCCCGACCACCCCAAGGCCGCCGGCGAACCGCCCCGGGTGCAGCCGAGCCGGGCCCGCAGGAAGCCGGCCTGACACGCCCAGGGGCCGTCACGGGCCCGTCTAGTCTGACCGGATGCCCTTCGACCACAACGACCACTACCACCGGCCACTGCTGCGCCGCGTGCCACCCGGCGCCCGCCGCGCCCTGGACGTCGGCTGCGGCACCGGCCGCTTCGCCCGGGCGCTCGCCCGCCGGGGCCTGGAGGTGGACGCCGTCGACCGGGACGAGGCCGTACTGGCGGCCGCCCGCGCCGCCGGCGGGCCCGCCGGCATCCACTACCGGCGGAGCGACCTCGCCGAACTCCACCTGCCGCCCGGCCACTACGACGTCATCTCCTGCCTGGCCAGCCTCCACCACCTCCCGCTGGACACCCTGGCCCGGCTGCGCGAGGCGCTCGCGCCCGGCGGGGTCCTGGTGGTGCTCGGCTGCTACCGCGAGGCCACCGTCCGGGACCGGCTGGTCAGCCTGGCCGCCGTCCCGGTGAACGCGCTCTGCCGCCTCGCCGTCCACCTGCGCGAACGCGGCGCCCCGCCCGCGGTCGTCCCGGCCCCGGTGATGTGGCCGCGGACCACGCTCGCCGAGGTGCGGGCGTACGCCGCCCGGGAGCTGCCGGGGTACGCGCTGCGGCAACTGCTCTTCTGGCGCTACCTGTTGGTCTGGCGGCGCGACTAGGCTGACGGGGCTGACGATCATCGACCACGACGGGACGGGATGCGTGATGGGGACGCGGGGGCTGGCGGAGATCCTGGCGGACGCGGCGGGCGGGGTGTTCCCGCCGCCGGACGGCTCGGTGACGGTGGTGCCGCAGCCCTCGCCGCGCGAGGCCGGGGTGATCGCCTTCGCCGCGCACGCCGTGGTGTTCACCGACCAGGACCCGGACTGGGTGCGCGCCGCGCTCGCCGCCGCCCCGGGCGACCCGCTGTCCGCACCGCTCTGCCCGCCCTTCCTCACCGCCTTCGCCGAGCGCACCGGACGGACCGTCAACAACATCGACCTGCTCTCCGTCGCCGACCGCCTCCCGGGCGGTCCGCCGCTGCCGCTCCGCCCGGTCGAGGACCGCGAACACCCGCGCGTGGTCCGGGCGTTGCGCTACCGCGAGGACGTCCGGGTGTACGAGGCCGACGGCGGCGTGCTCATCCTGGGCCGGGGCGTGGCCGGCCGCTGGGAGTCCGCCGTCGAGGTCGACCCGCATGCCCAGGGCCGGGGCCTCGGCCGCGCCCTCGCCACCGCCGCCCGCCACCTGCTGCCGGAGGGCGAGGTCGTCTGGGCCCAGCAGGCCCCCGGCAACGCCCCCAGCGTCCGCGCCTTCCAGGCCGCCGGCTACCGCCCGGCCGGCGCGGAGGCCCTGCTGGTGCTCGGGCAGCCGTAGCGCGCGGTCCCGGGGTCAGCGCACCAGGACCCGGTCGGCCGCCCGGTCGTACCCGAGGAACGGGCCGGTGCCCGCCGCGTACGTCGGTACCGATCTGCCCAGCCGCCGCCCGACCGTGGCCAGGAAGCCGCACAGCACGTCCAGCCCTTCCTGGTCGCGGAGTTGCGCGACGTCGACGTCCAGGTCGATCCGCTCCGCACCGCCGAACCGGAACACCGCCCCCACCCCGGGGCCCGGCCGCACGCTCAGCACCGGCCGCGCGGCCCCGCCCGGAGGCCAGGACAGCACCTCCTCGGCCCGTGGCAGCGCCGTCTCGAAGCAACCCACGAAGAACACTCGCTCCCAGCCCCGCTCCACCACCAGGTCCAGCAGCGCCTGCCAGTCCGCCGCTGTGGTGTCCGCGATGCCCTCGCCGGGCAGCCAGCCGTCGGCGGCCGGGTCGAGCAGCCACCCGGCGTGGTCCGCCCAGCGCAGCGGCTCAGCCATCCACGTGCTCCGCGCGCAGCAGGACGACCCGGTCGGCCTCGGGGTCGTACCCGATCATCGGGCAGTTCGGGTAGCCACCCTCGGCGTACATCACCACCGGCTTGCCCAGCCGCTGCCCGATCGCGGTCAGGAAGGCGCAGAGGACGTCCAGGCGCTCCTGCCCCTGGAGCTCCAGGAGCGAGACGTCGAAGTCGATCGCCTCGGCGGCGTAGAACCGGAAGATCGCGCACACCTCCGCGGTCGGCCGCACCACCAGGCTCGGGCACTCCGCGTCGTCCGGGCGCGCCAGCACCGCCGCGGCCGCCGGAAGCGGCCGGACGGTGTCGCCCTCGTCGTACTCGTACGCCCAGCCCCGTTCCCGGACGAGGTCGAGCAGCAGCTGCCAGTCGGCCTCCGTGGTGCTGTCCACCATCACGTCCGGCAGCGTCCCCCCGTCGCTCGGGTCGAACATGTTCGCCACGTCGTCCCAGACCAGCGACTCGGCCATCTACGCCCTCCGAGCGCCCGCCGGGGCCAGGTCGGCGATGGTGCGGACGGCGTCGGCGATCTGCTGGTCCGTGAGGTCCCCGCGGGCGGTCAGGCGGAGGCGGGAGATGCCGTCCGGGACGGACGGGGGGCGGAAGCAGCCCACGGCGAGGCCCGCGCGGAGGCAGTCGGCGGCCCAGGCGACGGCGGCCTCCGGGCCCGGGGCGCGGACCGAGACCACGGCCGCGTCGGGTTCGCAGGCGTGCAGGCCGGCGGCCGTGAGGCGGGCGGAGAGCGTGCGGGCGACCTCGCGGGCGCGGTCGGCGCGCTGCGGTTCGGCGCGCAGCAGGCGCAGCGCGGCGAGGGCGGCGCCGGCGGCGGCCGGGGCGAGGCCGGTGTCGAAGATGAAGGTGCGGGCCGTCTCGGTCAGGTGCCGGACGACCCGGCGCGGGCCGAGGACGGCGCCGCCCTGGGAGCCGAGCGACTTCGACAGGGTGACGGTGGCGACGGTGTCCGGCTGCCCGGCCAGCCCGGCGGCGGCCAGTGCGCCGCGCCCGCCGGGGCCGAGCACGCCCAGCCCGTGGGCGTCGTCCACCAGCAGCGCGGCCCCGCCGGCCCGGGCGGCCTCGGAGAGTGCGCGCAGCGGCGCCGCGTCGCCGTCCACCGAGAACACCGAGTCGCTGACCACGAGGGCCCGCCGCTGCTGCCGCCCGGCCAGCACCTCGGCCACCGCGGCCGGGTCGCTGTGCGGGGCGCGGTGGACGTCGGCGCGGGCCAGCCGGCAGCCGTCGATCAGGGAGGCGTGGTTGTAGGCGTCGGAGACGATCAGCGTGTCCGGGTCGGTCAGCGCGGTCAGCGCGGCGAGGTTGGCCGTGTACCCGGAGGAGAACACCAGCGCGGCCTCGACGCCGCAGAACTCGGCGAGTTCCCGCTCCAGTTCGGTGTGCAGCGCGGTCGTCCCGGTGACCAGCCGGGATCCGGTCGACCCCCCGCCCCAGCGCAGCGCCGCCTCCGCCGCGGCGCCGGTCACCGCCGGGTGCCTGGTCAGCCCGAGGTAGTCGTTGCCCGCGAGGTCCAGGACCGCGTCCTCGGCGCACCGGCTGCGCAGCGTGCGGGTCAGTCCGGCGTCGGCGCGCAGCGCGGCGGCCTCGTCGAGCCAGTCGAAGACGTGTGCGGGGGCGGGCCCGGCGGCGGGGCGGGGCTGGGAGGCGAGGGGGTGGGCCATGCCCGGCACTCTGGCACGGGCGGCGAGAGCGGGGCAATGTGCGACTCCGCACAGCTCAGCCGGGTTTTCTTGTCGCCGTCCACTCCCTGTTCATCTGCTGTCAATCAGAGGAACACTATTCGTTTCCTTGGGCGCCCCGCATCAGCTCCTACTTTCGACACCTCCCACCGGAACGGCAAAACTTTCGGGTACGCTCCATGCCGATCTGCACCTGGGGGGTGGGCACGTGACAGACCTCGAGTTCGAGCGTCGAATGAATCCTTGGCTCTTCGACGACAAGGGCAATCTGACCGAAGAAGCCAAGAAGCAGTTTCCGGACCTGGCAGGCGGCAACGCCGCCCCCGTCTCCCTGAACCCGGCAGGCGGCGGCGCAGCCGTGACGGTCAACACCGGAGTGCTTCACCAGGCCGCCCAGAACGCCTTCGCGCTACGGGACTCCGTCAAGTCCGAGTGCACCCAACCCGGCGACCACGTCACCGCCGCGGCCGGCGCGCTGAAAGGGTGGTCCCTCGGCGGCGCGCTCACCGGTTCATGGGGGACGTGGTCGAGCCAGGCCGACTCCCTGAAGGGTGCGCTGGGCGACATCGGCACGAACCTGCAGACCACCGCTCAGACGTACGACAAGACCGAGAGCGACATCCACGCCAGTTTCGCCAAGCCGCAGGCCCAGAACTAGCCACAGCGCAAGCGGGGGAAAGCAACACCATCATGGTGACATTCAGCCAGCTCCAACAGGTCGACCTCACCAGCCTCGACGCCGCCGCCGGCGACTTCGAGACCCTGGTCCGCACGTGGGACCTCACCCGGCGGATGCAGAACGAGGTCATCGGGACCGTCACCCAATCCGGCTGGCACGGTGACGCCGCCGGCCTCGCCAACGCCAAACTCACCTGGGCCCGCGACCAGATCCACGCCGCCTTCGAGGAGGCCTCGGCACTGGCCAAGACCCTTCGGGACGCCCACGCCGAGATCACGGCCGCCAAGCAGGACCTCACCAACGCGGTGCACAACGCCACCACCGCCGGTCTCACCGTCAGCGCCGAGGGCGGGGTGAGCTGGCCCGCGCCCACGACCGAGGTGGACAAGCGGGACCCGGAGTACGGCAAGAGCTGGAAGGCCAAGGCCGATTCCGCGGCCAAGGCCATCGGCGACGCGATCGACCGCGCCACCGAGGCCGACCTCGACGCCGCCAGAGCCCTGGGCGACGACACCGGCAGCGACGGCACCACCTTCAATGCCAACCCGGTCGGCGGCATACCGGAGGAGGAAGCCAAGGCGGCCACCTACATCCTCAGCCTCGGCAACAAGGCCAGCGACGCCGAACTCAAGCACCTCCAGAGCATCCTGGACCACCACAACAACGACCCACGGTTCGCCACGTCCTTCTACGGAAACCAGGACCCGGCGACCTTCATGGCCAAGTACGGCGCCATGGCACAGAGCGGGGACTACGCCAACAGCCCGGCCCGCTCCGCCGCGATCAAGGGCATCCAGCAGGACCTCGGCCTCACCCTGGCCACCGCGACCGACACCAAGAACCTGCCGCACGTCTCGGACGACTGGGAGACCAGGTTCCGGGCCGCGGGCGCCAAGCAGATACCCGTCCCGCCCGGCGCCGACCCCGCGCACAGCCCGTACGGCTACCAGATCATGGCCAATCTGCTGCGCAGCGGGAAGTACGACGCGCACTTCCTCGACCCGGTCGCCGCGCACGTCACCCAGTTGACCAACGAGAACCCGATGCGCTGGGACGCCGCGACGAAGGCCTCGTACCCTTTCACCGAGCTCAAGTTCATCGGCGTACCCGACAAGGACGGCAACATTCGGGGCATCAACCCGATGTCCGCCGTCCTGGACGCTCTCGGACACAGCCCGGAGGCGGCTACCAAGTTCTTCCATGACACTCCGACGACGTACAACCCCGACGGCACGGTCAAGAGCCACGGCGGCGAGAACACCTACCTCAAGATGCTCACCGACAACGGCTCCCGGTCACTCCTGCTCGACCAGCAGTACCCGCCCCGGCCGAACCCGGGCACCGCCGAACCCTTCGATGTCACCTCCCTGGGGCACGCCCTGGAGGCTGCGACCACGGGCCGCGCGTACGACGACGTGCACGGCAAGTTCCCTCCGCACACCAGCGACATGAACGCCGTCATGCAACAGGTCGTGACCAGGTTCGGCACCGGAGACGGTCCGGACCTCCTCCACGGCGGACTGTTCTCGAACCTCAACGGCAGCCTCGGCAACATGACCGCCAACTACATCGGCGACATCCAGGGCGCCCTGGAAGGACCGGGCTCCGCCTCCCACCTGTTCAGGACGGGCGAGGTCGAGCGCCTCCTCGGCACACTCGGCCGGGACCCGGACGCCTATGCCTCGATCGCTGCCGGGCAGCAGGCCTACACCACGGCCCAGATCCAGGACGTGCTGGCCCACCCCGAGCTACACAAGGACCTAGCCGTGGCGGTCGAGAACATCGCCAAGCCGGCAGGTCAGGTCAACGGCCTCATCACGAGCGCCATGGTCGACGAGGTATACACCAAGCACGCCGCCAGTGATGCCGCGTACAACGCCGCCATCGACACCAAGCGGGAGCTCGCCGGCCAGCTCTGGTCGTTCGCCGGCGACGCCTTGAAGGAGCGGGCACCCCTGATCGGCGAGGGCATCGACAACGTGGCCAACCAGATCATGGACAACGTCGCCGCCGGGTACAAGGTGGACACCCACAATGCCGCGAGCGACGAGGCCGTGGATGCCAAGCAGCAGGCCGAGGCCAACGCCCAGCAGGCGATCGTCAACGCGGTGCGCGACGCCGGCCGCACAACGGGCGCCGACCCGAACTACATCAACGACGTGGCCCGCCGGGCCGCGCAAGAGGAGAACACCGGCTACGGCAGCGGCAGGGACTCCTTCGGCACCGCCTTCCCTAAGAAGAACTAGACCCCCGGACGCCGCACCCCAGGCCACGACCGAGAGCGTTGAGACATGGTTGACGTCGCCCACATCGTCCCGCCGTCCCCGGACGACTCCCCCCGGCGCCGGTCCCGGGCCCGCCCCTGGCACGCCGCCGTCGCCCTCGCGGTGGCGGCGGCTGTGGGCGGCGGGCTGTGGGCCTGGAAACCGTGGCAGGAGGTGGACCTGCCGCAGAGCGCCTGTTGGGACCTGGTGACCAAGGACGAGCTCAGGGTGCTCGCGGGCCCGGACGGCCGTGGCTACGAGGGCGCCCACCAGGACCGGATGGCAACCCCGTCGGACCCGGTCAACGGCGACCGGTACGGCAAGTGCGAAGTCTGGTGGGCCGGGCAGCACACGACGGCCGACAGCCTTCTGTCGGCAACCGTCTCTCCCGCGTACGACGGGATCGACGCCGACCGGCAGAGGGACACCGGGGAGGCCGGTCGCACCGTGCCACTGGACTTCGGCCCCGACGCAGTCGGCTGGGTGGCCGACGCGGGCGGTGACAAGTCTCCCCAGGTGCGGTTGTACCTCCGGTGCGACGGTTACCAGCTGCCGGCGGAGCTTCGTAAGGGCGACGCCGCCCCGGCGTACGTGCAGGTCTCCGTCGACGGCGAGCCCTGGGTCTCCACCTCGCCCCGTGCCAGGATCCGGCAGACGTACGCCGATGTCGCGCTGAAGATCGCGCGGGCCGCCGCGGGCTCGTACAGGTGCACCAACACCCCTCGGCTCGCCGCCACCGCCCCCACCGTTCCCGTCGAGTGATCCCGGGCTTTGCCGGGGGTGGCGGCCAGCAGGCAAGATAGCCCGGTGACCCTCCTTGATCTGATGCCGAAGCCCGCCACTCCCGATGCGCTGTACGAGACCTTCGCGGCCTGGGCGGAGGAGCGCGGGATCACGCTGTACCCGGCGCAGGAGGAGGCGCTGATCGAGCTGGTCTCCGGGAACAACGTCATCCTGGCCACGCCGACCGGCTCGGGAAAGAGCCTGGTGGCGGCGGGTGCGCACTTCGCGGCGCTGGCGGAGGGGCAGCGGACCTTCTACACGGCGCCGATCAAGGCGCTGGTGTCGGAGAAGTTCTTCGACCTGGTGAAGATGTTCGGCACCGAGCAGGTCGGCATGATGACGGGTGACGCGAGCGTCAACCCGACCGCGCCGATCATCTGCTGCACGGCCGAGGTGCTGGCGCAGATCGCGCTGCGCGACGGTACCCGGGCGGACATCGGCCAGGTCGTCATGGACGAGTTCCACTTCTACGCCGAGCCGGACCGCGGCTGGGCCTGGCAGATCCCGCTGCTGGAGCTGCCGCAGGCGCAGTTCCTGCTGATGTCGGCGACGCTGGGCGACGTGCGCCGCTTCGAGGAGGACCTGACCCGCCGGACGGGCCGTCCGACCACGGTGGTGCGCAACGCGACCCGCCCGGTGCCGCTGTTCTACGAGTACCGGCGCACCAGCATGCACGACACCCTGGAGGAGCTGCTGCAGACCGGCCAGGCGCCGGTCTACGTCGTGCACTTCACCCAGAAGGAAGCGGTGGAGCGGGCCCAGTCGCTGATGAGCATCAACATGTGCTCGAAGGCGGAGAAGGAGGCCATCGCCGACCTGATCGGCGGCTTCCGCTTCACCACCAAGTTCGGCCGCAACCTGTCGCGTTTCGTCCGCCACGGCATCGGCGTGCACCACGCGGGCATGCTGCCGAAGTACCGCCGGCTGGTCGAACGCCTCGCCCAGGCAGGCCTGTTGAAGGTGATCTGCGGGACGGACACGCTCGGCGTGGGCGTCAACGTGCCGATCCGCACGGTGCTGTTCACCGCGCTGTCCAAGTACGACGGCCAGCGCGTGCGCATCCTGCGCGCCCGCGAGTTCCACCAGATCGCCGGGCGCGCGGGCCGGGCCGGCTTCGACACCGTGGGCCAGGTCGTGGCCCAGGCGCCGGAGCACGTGATCGAGAACGACAAGGCGATCGCCAAGGCCGGGGACGACCCGAAGAAGAAGCGCAAGGTGGTGCGGAAGAAGGCGCCCGAGGGCTTCGTCGGCTGGACCGAGGAGACCTTCGACAAGCTGATCGGCGCCGACCCGGAGCCGCTGGTCTCCCGGTTCAAGGTGAGCCACGCGATGCTGCTGTCGGTGATCGGCCGCCCGGGCAACGCCTTCGAGGCGATGCGCAAGCTGCTCACCGACAACCACGAGGACAAGGCGGCCCAGCGCCGCCACATCCGCACCGCGATCGCGATCTACCGCTCGCTGCTGGAGGGCGGCGTGGTCGAGCGCCTGCCGGAGCCGGACGCGGAGGGCCGGATCGTCCGCCTGACCCTGGACCTCCAGGAGAACTTCGCGCTCAACCAGCCGCTGTCCACCTTCGCGCTGGCCTCCTTCGAACTGCTCGACCCGACCTCCCCCGCCTACGCGATGGACGTCATCTCGGTGGTCGAGGCGACCCTCGACGACCCGCGCCAGATCCTCGCCGCCCAGCAGAACAAGGCGCGCGGCGAGGCCGTCGGCGAGATGAAGCGGGACGGCATCGAGTACGAGGAGCGGATGGAGCGGCTCCAGGAGATCACCTACCCGAAGCCGCTGGAGGAGCTGCTCACCCACGCGTACGAGGTGTACCGCCGGGCGCACCCGTGGATCGGCGACCACCAGCTCCAGCCGAAGTCCGTGGTGCGCGACCTGTACGAGCGGGCGATGACCTTCTCGGACTACGTCGGCTTCTACGAACTCGCCCGCACCGAGGGCATCGTGCTGCGCTACCTGGCCGGTGCGTACAAGGCGCTGGAGCAGACCGTCCCCGAGGACGTGAAGACGGACGACCTCAAGGACGTCATCGCCTGGCTCGGCGAGCTGGTCCGCCAGGTCGACTCCAGCCTGCTGGACGAGTGGGAGCAGCTGGCCAACCCGACCGAGGCGGCCACCGCCGAGGTCACCCTGGACGACAAGCCGGCGCCGGTGACGGCGAACGCCCGGGCGTTCCGGGTGCTGGTGCGCAACGAGCTGTTCCGCCGGGTGGAGCTGTGCGCCCTGGAGCACTGGGGCGCGCTCGGCGAGCTGGACGGCGAGTACGGCTGGGACGCGGACCGCTGGGCGGACGCCATGGACGGGTACTGGGACGAGTACGACGACCTGGGCACCGGCCCGAACGCGCGCGGCCCGAAGATGCTGATCATCGAGGAGGAGGACTCCGCCTGGAAGGTCCGGCAGATCTTCGACGACCCGGAGGGCGACCACGACTGGGGCATCAGCGCCGAGGTCGACCTGTACGGCTCGGACGAGGAGGGCCGGGCGGTCGTGCGGGTGACGGCGGTGGACCGGCTCGGCGGCTGACCTCCGCCTCCTGACCGGCCGGGGGCCCGGCACGCGATCCGCGTGCCGGGCCCCTGGCCGTTCGTCACACCGCCGCGCTACATCCAGACGAACGGCTGCCCCGCCGCGTAGGACAGCGCGCGGGTGGCCTCGTCCAGGTTCGGCTCGCCGCTGCCGGTGGAGGTCGGCGTCGGGCCGGTGGCGCCGGGGGTACCGGGAGTGCCGGGGGCGGTGGCGCCGGCCGGGCGGGAGCTGGCGACGGTCACGTAGTGCCCGACCGCCTCGATCCGGGCCTCGCTGCCGGGCTTGCCGCCGCCGGACTGCGCGGGCGCGATGTTGGTGTCGGCGAGGATGAAGGCGACCGCGCCGGGCTTGGAGCGCAGGGCGTCGGCGGCCTTGGCGGCGGTGGACGGGTCGGCGAAGCGCAGCAGGGTGACGCTGGAGAGGACCGGGCGGTCGACACCGGTGAAGCTGACCGTCAGATAGGCCTGGCAGCCGCTGTCCTTGAGCAGCTCCTGGGTGCGGTCCTGGAGCACCTCGCCGCAGTTCTCGCCCTGCCGGATGCCGTTGCGCCGGGCCTTGTAGCCGATCGCGTCGACGGTCCGCTGGGTGGGGAAGAGGTTGTCGGCGTTGAGGCCCTCGGGGTCGGTGGTGGGCGGCGGGGAGCCGACGACGGGGGGCGTGCGGGCGGAGTCCGCCTTGGACGGGCCCAGGCCGGGTATGTAGTCGCCGGGCGTGGGGCGGGTGATGACCCAGCCGCCGGCCACGACCACACCGATCACGACGACCCAGCCGACCGCCCGGCGGCCGGTCAGCCGCGGGCCGCGCCTGCGGGCCGCCGCCGTGGCGCCCGCGGTACCCCCGGTCCCTCCGGCGCCCCCGCCGGTCCGCTGTCCTGCCCGGCCGTCCTGGCCCTCTCCCGGAGTCGGGGTGCGCTCCCCCTGCGTGGTCATGGCGCAGATTCTAAGCATCCGCCGAGTGGCCCTGGTCACTGGGTCAGGCGCTTGTCGATCTTCGCCCGCCCCGCCTCCGACCTACCCGCCGGTAACCGTCCGCCGACGCCGCCGTCAAGCGCGTGACCAGCGCCGACGCCGTGAGCTTCGACACTGTGGCAATCGGCACATCCTTCCGGGGATCTTCTGGTGGGTTTGCTCTGGCGCCATTCGAGCGCCAGCAGGCAGGATCGGCCCCATGGATCTGCTCGATACCCTCACCGCCAAGGGCCTGCGCGGCGAAGTCCCGACCCGCGAGGAGGCCCTGGCCGTCCTCGCCACCACCGACGACGAGCTGCTCGACGTGGTCGCCGCGGCCGGCAAGGTGCGCCGCCGCTGGTTCGGCCGCCGGGTCAAGCTCAACTACCTGGTGAACCTCAAGAGCGGGCTCTGCCCCGAGGACTGCTCCTACTGCTCGCAGCGGCTCGGGTCCAAGGCCGAGATCCTCAAGTACACCTGGCTCAAGCCGGACCAGGCCGCCGACGCCGCCCGCGCCGGGGTGGCCGGCGGCGCCAAGCGGGTCTGCCTGGTCGCCAGCGGCCGCGGCCCGACGGACCGTGACATCGACCGGGTCACCGACACCATGGCCGCCATCAAGGACGCCGACCCCGAGGTCGAGATCTGCGTCTGCCTCGGCCTGCTGTCCGACAACCAGGCCGAGCGGCTCAAGGCGGCCGGTGCCGACGCCTACAACCACAACCTCAACACCTCCGAGAACACCTACGGGGCCATCACCAAGACCCACACCTACGCGGACCGGGTCGACACGGTGCAGAAGGCGCACGGCGCCGGCCTGTCCGCCTGCTCCGGCCTGATCGCCGGCATGGGCGAGACCGACGAGGACCTGGTCGACGTCGTGTTCGCGCTGCGCGAGCTCGGCTCGGACTCCGTCCCGGTCAACTTCCTGATCCCCTTCGAGGGCACCCCGCTCGCCAAGGAGTGGAACCTCACCCCGCAGCGCTGCCTGCGCATCCTGGCGATGGTCCGCTTCGTCAACCCCGACACCGAGGTGCGGATCGCCGGCGGCCGCGAGGTCCACCTGCGCACCATGCAGCCGCTCGGCCTGCACATCGCCAACTCGATCTTCCTCGGCGACTACCTGACCAGCGAGGGCCAGGCCGGGCAGACCGACCTCGACATGATCAAGGACGCGGGCTTCGAGGTCGAGGGCGCCGGCGAGGCCACCCTGCCCCGCCACCGCGCCGACGTGGCCGCCGCCGCTGCCACCGGCTCCGGTTGCGGCACCGCGGCCTCGGCCTGCGGCAGCGGCGGCGGCTGCGGGCCCTGCGGCGGGCACGAGCACGCGCCCCTCGCCGGGACCGCCTCGGCCCCGGCCCCGGCCCCGGCCTCGGAGGGCGCGGACGGCGCGAACAGCGCGAACGGCGAGCTGCGCGACGACCTGGTCAAGGTCCGCCGCCGCGGCGCCGGCACCGAACTCGCGCCCAACGCCTGACCCGCCCGACCCGCCCGACCCTCCAGCACCCTCCGGAGAGACCCACCATGTCCCAGCTGTCCGCGGACACGCTGCTCGCCCTCGACCGGGCGCACGTCTGGCACCCGTACGGGCCGATGCCCGGCACGGCCACCCCGTACGTGGTCGAATCCGCCGCGGGCGTCCGCCTGCGCCTGGCGGAGCCCGTCTCGGGCGGGCGGCGCGAACTGGTCGACGGCATGTCCTCCTGGTGGGCGGCGATCCACGGCTACCGCCACCCGGTGCTGGACGAGGCGGTGCGCGAGCAGCTGGGGCGGATGAGCCATGTGATGTTCGGCGGGCTCACCCACGAGCCCGCCGTCCGGCTGGCCGCCCGTCTGGTCGAGATCACCCCGGAGCCGCTCCAGCACGTCTTCCTCGCCGACTCCGGCTCGGTCGCGGTCGAGGTCGCGATGAAGATGTGCCTCCAGTACTGGCAGTCCACCGGCCGGCCCGGGAAGCGCCGACTGCTGACCTGGCGCGGCGGCTACCACGGCGACACCTTCCACCCCATGTCGGTCTGCGACCCCGACGGCGGGATGCACCACCTGTGGGGCGGGGTGCTGCCCGGGCAGCTCTTCGCCCCCCAGCCGCCGGCCGGCTTCGACGCCCCGCTCGACCCCGGATACGCGGCGGAGTTCGAGGAGTTGATGGCCCGTCACGCCGACGAGCTGGCCGCCGTCATCGTCGAACCGGTGGTCCAGGGCGCGGGCGGCATGCAGTTCCACTCCCCCGCCTACCTGCGGATGCTGCGCGAACTCTGCGACCGGTACGGCGTCCTGCTGGTCCTCGACGAGATCGCCACCGGCTTCGGCCGCAGCGGCACCCTGTTCGCCGCCGACCACGCGGGCGTCTCCCCGGACGTGATGTGCCTCGGCAAGGCGCTCACCGGCGGCTACCTCACGCTGGCCGCCGCCCTGTGCACCGGCGAGATCGCCGACGGCATCAGCCGCGGCGAGATGCCCGTCCTCGCCCACGGCCCGACCTTCATGGGCAACCCGCTGGCCTGCGCGGCCGCCAACGCCTCGCTGGACCTGCTGCTCGGGCAGGACTGGGCGGTCGAGGTCAAGCGCATCGAGGGCGGGCTGCGGGACGGCCTCGCGGCGGCGGCCCAGGTGCCGGGCGTACGCGACGTACGGGTCCAAGGGGCCATCGGCGTCGTGCAGTTGGACCACCCGGTGGACGTCCCGGCGGCCACCGAGGCCGCCGCCCGGGCGGGCGTCTGGCTGCGCCCCTTCCGGGACCTGATCTACACCATGCCCCCCTATGTGACGGAGGACGAGGACGTGGCACGCATCGCTGCCGCCGTGACCGCCGCGGCGGTGGCCGGATGACCGCGCGCATCCTGTTCGTGACCGGCACCAACACGGACGTCGGCAAGACCGTCGCCACCGCGGCCCTCGCTTCGGCCGCCCTGCGCGGTGGCCGGAAGGTCGCCGTACTCAAGCCCGGACAGACCGGCGTCGCGCCGGGCGAGCCGGGCGACGCCGCCGAAGTGCGGCGCCTGGCGGGCGAACTGACGATCCGTGAGCTGGCGCGCTACCCCGAGCCGCTGGCCCCCGACACCGCCGCCCGGCGGGCCGGGATGCCCTACCTCTCCCCCGCCGAGGTGGTCGCCGAGGTCACCGACCTCGCCGCCACCCACGACCTGGTGCTGGTCGAGGGCGCGGGCGGCCTGCTCGTCCGCTACGACGACGAAGGCCGCACGCTCGCTGACCAGGCCCGGGCCGTCCGGGCGGCGGGCCTGGACGCCGAGGTGCTGCTGATCGCCTCCGCCGGCCTGGGCACCCTCAACATCGTCTCGCTCACGGCCGAGGCCCTGGCCGCCCGCGCACTCCCGCTCGCCGGCGTCGTCATCGGCTCCTGGCCCGCCGAGCCCGGCCTCGCCGAACGCTGCAACCTCGCCGACCTGCCCCGCTCGGCCGGCGCCCCGCTGCTCGGCGCCCTGCCCGAGCGGGCCGGTACGGCCGCGGACTTCGCGGCCCTCGCCGCCGCCTCCCTGGCCCCCGAGCTGGGCGGCCGCTGGAACGCGGAGCACTTCGCACACGTCCATCGGCCGGAACGGCCCTGACTTCGCCCGATGGAGTGATCCTGGTGCCCGAATTGCAGATCCGGGCACCGGATGCTCAATAGCGTTGCCCGCATGACAGACGGGCTGAGCATGGACGAGGCCCTCCGGGCCTTGGCCGCCCTGGAGGCGGCCTGGAAGGACGACGACGAGGCGCTGGTCGCCCTCGCGTCGGGCACGGCCGGGGAGCGGTCGCTGCCGGCGCTGGTCGCCGCGTACGGCGAGCACGCGATGGACACGCTGATGGCCCTGGCCTTCGGGCTGCGCTCCAGCATGAGCGACGAGGAGATCGCCGAACTCTCGGACGCCGTCAGCGCCAACATCGGCGCCCGGATGAGCGCCCTGCTCACCCAGACCCTCAAGGCCTGGGGCACCCTCACCCCGGCCGACGACCTCACCATCACCAAGGTCATCGCCCACACCGTCATCGACGCGATGCGGGCCGTGACGGAGGACCCCAACAAGACCGAGGTGCTGCCGCTGCTGGCGACCTTCCGCAACTACGCCCTCAACGGCGTCTGAGGAGCGGTCGGGGCCGTGACCCCGCCGAGCGGCGGCGCCCCGCTCATCGGGCGAGGGCGGAACGTTCCTCGTACGGGCTGTGCATGGTGAGGTAGCGGATCTCCAAGTCCCGCTCCAGGTAGTCCATTCGGTGTTCCCAGAAGTCCTGGAGGTGCGGGAGGGCGAGGTGGGCGTCGAGGTCCTCCTGGCTGCGCCAGGCCTCGTAGAAGACGAACACGCCCGGCTCGTCCCGGTCCTCGTGGAAGTGGTACTCGAGGCAGCCGGGTTCCCGACGGGTCGGCTCGACGAAGGAGAGCAGGAGCTGGCGCAGGTCCTCCGCGCGCTCGGGCTTGGGGCGGGCGGTGCCGACGAGGGTGAAGGGCTGGTCCACAGGGGTCTCCGATCCAGAGGTATGACGTTCGTCGTACCTCCCGTACGGTAGGGCCGCAGCAAGGTACGATGCAAGCCGTACCTGGAGGTGGTCACGATGCCCGACGACGAGGGACACCCCGCACCGGAGGAGATCGAGCTCGGCAAGGTGCTGAGCGCACTGGCCGACCCGCTACGCCGCCGCGTGGTGCGGGAACTGGCCGCCGGACCCGACGGCGGGGCCCGCACCTGCAGTTCCTTCGAGCTGCCGGTCAGCAAGGCCACGGTCACCCACCACTTCCGGACCCTCCGCGAGGCCGGCCTCGTCCGCCAGGTCGACCGGGGCAACAGCCGGATGGCCACCCTCCGCCGGACCGACATCGAGCAACGCTTCCCCGGCCTGCTGGCCCTCCTCGCAGCAGAGGACGCGCCGGGCGCGTGACCGATCGCCGGGCGGGCCCGGGCCCGAGCCTGGGTCAGCGGCGCTGGGTGGCGGGGCCGAAGCAGGCGACCAGGAAGCACAGGACGGCGGCGACCGCGGCGACGACCGGGCCCGCCTGCATGGACGGGGCGAAGCCCCCACCGTCCTGGAGCACCTTGTGGAACTGCACCAGCGAGCCGACGGCGGCCCCGGCCACCCCCGCCGCCAGCAGCAACGACAGCCCCGCCAACCGGACTTCCCGCGCGAGCAGGCGCAGCACGGACAGGCCGACCAGCACCAGGCCGAGCCACTGCAAGGCGCCCATCCAGATGTCGGCGCCGTCGGTCAACTCCCCCACCCACCGCGGGCTGTTCAGCAGGTCGAAGCCGGACCACGACAGGTCACCGCTCTCCCCACTGTAGGAGGCCCACGGCAGCGCCAGCGAGCCCACGGCCCCACCCGCGAGCAGCAACACCGCCACAGCATTGGCCCGGGACCCACCGGGACGCGACCGAGGAGCATACGACGGCTGCGGAGGCACAGTCATGCCCCCGAGGATCCGCCAACCCCCCTGAACGGTCAAGGTGTTGAGCGCGAGCTTCGAGCAGCGCTCGAACTCGCAATGGACTTACGATGGGTCGCAGGTCCAGGCGCTCTCACGCGTGGACTCGCTCGCCCATCTCCGCAACGGCCGCAAGGAGTTGCACGCCATGATTCCCACCACGACCGTAAAGCCCCGCTCCTGGATGAAGTCCTCGTACAGCACCGGCGGCGGGCAGTGCGTCGAGGTCGCTCCCGGCCTCCTGGCCGTCCTCCCCGTACGCGACAGCAAGGACCCCGACGGCCCGCAGCTCGCCTTCGGGACGGACGCCTGGGAGTCCTTCATCTCCGGCATCAAGTCCGGCGAGTTCGGCCCCGTCTGAATTCCGTCGTCCCATGAGGTGAAAGGCGGCCCCAGGCGTCCGACGTTCGGTGCGGGCTTCGAGCGGCGCTCGAAGCCCGCACCGTTGTTAGGTGTGCACCCTCAACCATCTTGCGGCGATGGAGAATCCACCGGTGGAGGCGGCGAGGAAGGTGAGGGCGAACACCAGGGCGTCGGCCGTCGAGGACATGGTGGCGGGGATCGCCAGGAGGACGAGGCCCGCGAGGAGGAAGCTCCCGACGGCGATGGCACCGGCGGCGGCTACGGTCGCATACCCCTGCGGAGGACGACGACCAGGCGCTCGATGACGTCCGGCCGGGCCGCGCCGAGGTCGATCAGGAGGACGCCGGTTTCCTTGACGAGGCGCCAGTCGATGCCGAGGGACGGGAGTTTCACCTCGGCGGCGTGCAGGACGGCCTGGAGGTCGTCGAGAATGTCGGCCGCGCTGCGACGGTCCTCGGCCGTGATCTTGTCGATCATGCTGCTCATGGGGCATCTCACAGTTCGGTGTTCGTGATCCAACGCGCTTCGGATTCCCACTCGATGCCCCCGCCGAGGGGCCGGAGGAAGGCGCTCCCGTGCTGCCACCCCATGAAGGCGGCCCAGCATCCGGAGCGGACGTCGAAGACCCGCTCGCCGATGGCGGAGGGGCGGTAGGGCTCGACCGGCGGCGCCACCCGTCGCACGGGCGGCGCCGCCGGGGCGATGACGTGGTCGGCCAAGCCGGCCTCCGGGATGGAATCACCGCACCGGGGACACCGGCAGGGCGGAAAGCTCCGCTGGAGGAGAAGGTTTTCTCCTGATTGATTATTCGTCATATTTACTGCTCCACTGGGGCGTTCGCCGGATTTGGCTGTCACCGTTTGTGGTTCAAGCGTCACGCCTCGGGGTTAGGCTTGTGAAGAAGCGGCATGTCCCCACCCCTCTTGAAGACATCCGGAGGCCCCCAGATGCCCGCGCAGCCTCGCGACCTCACCCCTGGCCAGTCCCCCCGGCACTACTTCGGGTCGGAGATCCGCCATCATCGATCCTGCGCAGGCATGTCCATCGCCGATCTGGGCGAACAAGTCCGCTACAGCAAGTCACACCTGGCCAACATCGAAGCTGCGCACCGGACTCCGCCACCGGACCTCCCGCCCCTCCTCGACACCGCGCTTCCCTCCGCCGGCGGGTTCTTCACCCGGTTCTACCCGCTCGTGAGCAGTGACTCGTTTCCGGACTGGTCACGCCGCTACATGACACTGGAACCGCTCGCGAATACTCACCTGAAATACTCCCTGTCGATTCCAGGTTTGTGGCAAATTGAGAGCTACGGCTGCGCCTTCCTACGGCTAGGCCGACCTCGTGCGTCCGAGGAGGAAATCCGAGCACACTGGAATCGACGTCAGGCTCGGCAGCAAATCCTCCACAACCCCGCGCCTCCGTTCATGTGGGTCGTCCTGGACGAGGCTGCTATCCGCCGTGTCGTCGGCTGCCCGGATGTCACCCGCGAGCAGATCAGGCACGTGATCAACATCGCCCAGGGCAAGAACGCCATGGTGCAGATCCTGCCAATTGATCGACCACACGGCGCGATGGGCGGCTCGCTCACGCTGCTCCACTTCGATGACGCCCCTCGGGTCGCCTATCTGGAAGGAGTGAAGTCCGGTCAACTCATCGAGGCACCGCACCAGGTGACCGATATGGCACTGATCTACGATACGCTCCGAGCAGAGGCCCTTACGCCCGATGAGTCGATGGCGTGGCTGCATAGAGCATCGGAGGACCACGCAGAATGACCCCGCACACTTCGGCCCCTGACCCCTCAACCGCCCGCTGGTTCAAGTCGACTTACAGCGACCCTCAGGGCGAAGGCGACTGCGTTCAGGTAGCCACCAACTTTCTCACCTCTCACGACCTCATCCTCATCGGCGACACCAAGACTCCAGGTGTCCATCTCACTGTCAGTCCTGAGGCCTTCACCGCCTTCATCTCCGCCACTTCTGCTGGGGAGTTCGGCATAATCTGACCGACCTCCATTCGCCGAGCATAGGAAGCACATTGCAACCGGTCGGCTTCGCCTTACTCGGCGCGCTGCGGGTGCAGCGCGCCGGGATGGCCATCGAGCTGGGGGCGCCTCGGCAGCGGGCGGTGCTGGTGTCGCTCCTCCTGCGGCCGAACGCCGTCATCGCGACCGACCAACTGGTCGACGACTTATGGGGCGACGAACCACCGGGATCTCCCGTCGTCGCCCTCCGCTCCTACATCTCCCAGCTGCGCAAGCTCCTTGAGCCCGTACGCGAGAAGCCTTCCCTCCTGCTCTCCCAGTCCGGCGGCTACCGGATCGCGGTCGATCCGGACCGCATCGACCTCTGGCGCGTCAGGCAGCTCCACGAACTCGCCGGGAGCCACCCGCACCGGGCCCGGGAACACCTCTCCGACGCTCTCTCGCTCTGGCGCGGCGAGCCGCTCGCCGACCTGCCCGGCCCCCTCATGGAACGCGAACGCCAGCGCCTCGCCGAGCTGCGCCTCACGCTCCAGGAGGAGTGTTTCGCGCTCGACCACTCCCCCGATCACCTCCCGGAGTTGGAAGCGCTCGCCGCCGAACACCCCTTCCGTGAACGCCTCCAGGCCCTCCTCATCCGCAGCCTCCACCGCAGCGGCCGCACCGCCGAGGCCCGGACCGTCTACGCCTCCCTTCACTCCCGCCTGGCCGAACACCTCGGGATCGAGCCCGGGCCGGACGTCACCGCCCTCCGCCAGTTGTTGGACCCGGATCAACTCCCCAACGATCCGGCCCACTTCACGGGCCGACGAACCCACGTCGCCGCCATCGCCCGTGCCCTGACCGACCGCACCACCACCAGCACCACCACCACCGCCACCGGCCTGCGCCTGGTGACCGTCACCGGCATGGCCGGCGTCGGCAAGACCGCCCTCGCCGTACGCGCCGCCCATGCCCTGCGCCCGGACTTCCCCGACGGCCGTCTCCACGCCGACCTGCGGGGTGCCGACCTCGTCCCCGCCAGTGCCTCCGACGTCCTCGCCGACTTCCTGACCACTCTGGGCATCCGCCCGTCCGCCGTGCCCCAGGACCTCCCCGGCCGCTCCGCACTCTTCCGCACCGTCACCACCGGCAAGCGGCTGCTCATCCTCCTCGACAACGCCCGGGACGACGCCCAGCTCCAACCCCTCCTCCCCGGCTCCTCCGACTGCGCTGTCCTCGTCACCAGCCGCACCGCGCTGCCCGGCATCCCGTCCGTCCTGCGGATCGCCTTGGACGTGTTCAGCCCCCAGGAAGCGATCGGCCTCCTCGACTCGGTCATCGGCGCCGCCCGGCGGTCCGCCCAGCACTCCGACGCCGAGCACCTGGTCGAGGCCTGCGGCCGCCTCCCGCTGGCCCTGCGGATCGCCGCAGCCCGGCTCGCCGCCTCCCCGGACCAGCCGATCGCCGACCTCCTCCGACGCCTGGCCGAGGACCGGGAGGGACTCGCCGAGCAGGTCTTCGCGCTCAGCTACCGTCTCCTCCCCCCCGCCCCTGGCCACCGCCTTCCGCCGATTCGCCTGGGTGGAGCCGGACATCGCCCTGGCCTCGGCCGCCGCCGTCCTCGACCTGCCCGAGTACGAGGCGGAGCACCTCGCCGAGGCGCTGGTCGACCAGGCCCTGCTGGAGTCGGTCGGCCCCGGCCGCTACCGCTTCCACGACCTGGTACGGGCCTTCGCCCGCCGGACGTCCCTGCGCCTCGACGAGGCCGAACGCACCACCGCCCACCACCGCCTGCTGGCCCTGCTGCTCACCCGCGCCCGGACGGCCTTCGCCCTCGCCGTCCCCGGCGACCCGGTCGCCGACGTCTTCGGCGAACCGGCTCCCCGCCCGGTCTTCACGGACCTGCCGGACGCCCGCCGCTGGGCCCGGGCGGAGACCCCCGGTGCCGTCGCACTGGCCGCCGCCGTCGCCTCGGGCGCCCCGGATGCCACCGCGGTGCGCTCCGCCGTCGACCTGCTGGTGGCCCTGAGCCCGCTGGGCCTGGGCGCCTTCGCCGGGCGGGCGGAGGAGGCGGCCCGCCTCCTCGTCGCCGCCTCCGAGGACGGCCGCGACCGCGCCGCCGAGGGCCGCGCCCGGTTCCTGCTCGGCACCGTCCTGCTCGGCCGGGCCCGCCTGGACGAGGCCGCCGAGCAGGCCCGCGAGGCCGCCCGGGCCTGCCGGGAGGCGGACGACCCGGCCGTGCTCCGGCAGGCCCTCAACGACCTGGGCCTGATCGCCCAGGCCCAGGCCCGGCACGAGGAGGCGATCACCGCCTTCGACGCGGCGGCGGCCCTCGCCCACCGCCTCGGCCACCGTTCCGGCGCGGTGGCGAGCACCGCGAACGCCGCGCTGTCCCGGGTCCGCAGCGGCCACGCCGAGGAGGCCGCGGACACCTGCCGCCGGCTGCTGTCCGAACCGGGCGGCGCCGACGCCGCGATGACCGCCTACGTGCACTACGTCCTCGGCCTGGCCCACCAGGAGCTGGGCCAACTCGACGACTCCGCCGATCAGTTACGCACCTGCGTGGACCGCGCGGGCCACGCCGGGGACCAGGACCGCGAGTCGGCGGCCCGGAGCCGGCTGGCCGAGGTACTGCGCCTGCTCGGGCGGGTCGAGGAGGCCGTCGACGAGGCGACCCGGGCCCTGCGGCTCGCAACGCGAGGTGGGCGACAGCGCGAACGCGTTCTCGCCCACCTGGTGTTGGCCCATGCGGTGGCCGCCCGCGGCGACCACCGCACCGCCCGTACTCACGCGGCGCAGGCGCACCGACTGCTCAGCGGCCTGGGCGCCCCGGAGTCCGCCGACGCCCGGTCGCTGCTGACGGCGCTGGCCACCGCCGACGGGTCCGTCACCGCCGACGGATAGGCCGCCCCCGACGGAGCGGTCACCTCTGCCAGATGATCAACCCCGTCCCGTTCCAGGCGACCTTGTTCGCCAGGCACTGCACGTCCGCCGACCCCCCGCAGGCCGACGGCGGTGCGGCCGGCGAGCCGTGCCGTACGGGATCCCCCGCCGCCACGGCGAACAGCCCGGACACCCCCGCCAGGACCACCGCACCGGCAACCGCGGCACGGGCCCGGCGGGCCACCATGCTTCGTAACACTTCCTGCTCCTCGCTCACGTGGGACTGCTGGACTCAAGCGCCCGCACGTTCGCAGCACCCGGTAGACAGCCGGTCAACACCCCGCCCCCGCGGCCCCCGGGCGGACGTTGGCAGTCCGTCTACCGCCCCTCGTGATCATTGAGCCCGGCACCGGGCCGCACCGGAGGCGTCAGGGAATCCCCGCCCTGACGCCTCAGTGGTGTTCAGCGCCTCGGCGGCCCGCTCTCAGCAGCCTCCGCTCGCCGGCCTCCGCTCAGTGGCCTTCCTCGACCGGGAACGCCCCGGTGGCCCAGTGCAGTCGCGCCGGGCCGCTGCTCGGCCGGTCGTGGTGCAGGTGGCGGCGGCCCTCGCCGAGCGGGCCGAGGTCGAGCGGGGCCAGGGTGCCGACGGCCAGGGCGGTGGACTCCTGGCCGGTGAGCGGTACGACCGTCAGGTAGGAGGCGTCGTCACCGCCCGACCAGTCGGTGAACTCGGTGCGGATCCAGCCGAACCGCTGCGCGCAGGACAGGCAGCGGCGGATGGACACCGAGAAGTGCGGGTCGGCCACCACGGCCGCCTCGTACGCGAAGCCCTCCCGCTGGCGCGCCCAGACCGCCTCCGGGTCCTCCCCGTAGCACTCCGCGCAGCCGAACGCCCAGTACCCTCCGGCCCTTCCACTCACACCGGCACCCTTCCCTCGTCGCGCTGCTCCGTACGGGCCCGGCCGGTGGTGGTCCGGCCGGGCCCGCCGTTCAGCCTACAAACGCTCAGCCCCAGTTGCCGACCAGCGGCTGGTCGCCCCAGTTGCCGAAGCGGGTGCCGTAGACGGTCAGGGTGCCCTCCTTGGACGAACCGTAGAAGCTGCGGTCACCGGGCCGGTAGACGCCGACGGTGTCGGTGCCGGTTCCGTCCCAGTCGCCCTTGATCGGGATGTCGCCGGTGTTGCCGTACTGGAAGGTGTGGTCGGCCTGCCCGCCCGGCGTGTTGGTGTCACGCAGGTAGAACGTCCGGGTGGTGGGATCGTAGGCGCCGATGGTGGTGCGGCCGCTGCCGCTCCAGTTGCCGACCAGCGGGGTCCACCCGGGGTTGCCGAACTTGAGCGAGTAGGTGGGGTTCGCGTTGTCGTCACTGAGGTAGAAGGTCTGGTCGCCGGGCCGGTAGACGCCGATGGTGGTGCGGCCGGTGCCGCTCCAGTCGCCGACCACCGGGAGGTCGCCGGTGTTGCCGTACCGGTACGTGCTGGTGCTGCCGTCCGCCTTGGACAGGACGAAGGTGGACGTCGCCCGGTGGTAGACGCCGATGGTGTCGGTGCCGGGGCCGTTCCAGTGGCCGGTCAGCGGGACGTCGTCCGCGTCGGTGAACAGCGCCGAGGTGCCGGAGCCGCCGAGGAAGACGTCGTTGTGGCTGTTCTCGCTGACGCTGCGGTCGCCGGGCCGGTAGATGCCGACGCCGGAGGCGGCCGGGGTCGGCGTGGCGTTGATCACCGCCGTGCCGATGGCGCGCTGGCGCTGGGTGGTGAGCGGCTGTGCGGTGCCCTGCTGGGAGTTGAGCCAGCGGAAGTTCTGGAGGTAGACCACCCGGGGGTGCTGGGCGGCGATGGCGCGGTAGTCGGCGTTGTTGGCCGCGATCTGGGCGTCCGAGAACGGCCCGCAGGCCCCCAGGCTCTGGCTGAACGACTCCGGGAACATCACCAGGTGCTGGTCGGGCGAGGCCAGGGCGCCCTGCAGAGTGGCCAGTTCCTGTTCCAGGGTGCCGCGGCCGGGGCAGTAGTCGTCGAAGCCGACCAGGTCGACGCCGCTCGGCACCGGCGAGGTCAGGTGGAACGGGTCCGTGGTGTACGCCAGCATCTTGCCGGGGAAGGCGTCCCGGACCTGGTTGACCTGGGTCTGCACCTGGCCGGCGTCGAAGCCGTGGTAGTACGGCTCGTCCAGGGTGTAGATCGCCGAGAGCTTGTCCAGGTTGGCGCCGATCCGGGCGGCCAGCCCGGCCAGCGCCGCCGGGGCGTCCGGGTTTGGCTTGCTCACCGGCCAGGTCGAGGGCACCGCGACCTGCTTGCTGACGTCGATGACGCAGGAGGCGGGGCGGCAGTAGTCCAGGAAGCCGGCGTAGCGCGGATCGGTGAGGTCCTGGCCGATGAAGTTGTTCATGGTGGTCCAGGGGAACAGCTCGGCGCTGTGGTCGACGCTGTTGTTGTACTGGTCCGGGTCCATGACGTCGAAGTAGCCGTAGTAGTCCAGCCCGCCGAGCATGCTGACCCGCAGGTCGTCGGCCGTGGTGACGGTGCCGGGGGTGCTGCGCTGCGCGCCGAGGTGGAGGTAGCCGTCCCGGGGCAGGGCGGCCGGGGTCTGACCGGCGAAGACGGTGGTGCCGTCCACGGTGACGACGGCCTGCCGGGCGGCGCCGCCCGCGAGAGTGAGCGCGACGTCGTGGGTGCCGGAGCCGGCCGGGACGGCGGCGCTCAGCAACGGCAGCGGCGTACCGCCCTGGTAGAGCGTGAGCGCGCCGTCGGCCTGGAGCCTGAGGCCGAGGGCGACGTCGTCGGTGTCCACCGCGCCGGTGGCGCCGGAGGCGTTGCTGACCAGCAGGGTCGCGGCGTCCGTGCCGCTGGTGCGGCCGACGGCCGGGGTCAACCGGGCGTGCACCGTGTAGGAGCCGGACAGGTCCGCGGTGGCGGGCTTGTTCAACCGGACGGCGGCGGTGCCCTGGGGGAAGGACAGCGCGTCGGGCGCGGCGGGACTGTTGACCCGCACCGAGCCCGCCGGGGGCGTCGCGGCCAGGCCCTTGGTGCCGGACACCGCCGTGTAGTTGGCCGAGACCAGGGTCGGCTGGCGGGCGCTCAGGTCGTCGTTCAGCCCGTCGTCGCCGCCCGCCGGAGCGCCGTCGAAGGTGTCCACGAAGGGCTTCGCCCCGGCCGTCGCGGCGGCGTCGATCCGGCTGACGTTCACTCCCGTGCCGTTGCCGTCGCCGAAGGTCGTCAGCTCGCCCGGGCCGGACAGGTACGCCCCCAGGTAGAGGAACGCGCTGCTCGGCCAGCGGTTGACCGACCCGGGGCCGGTGACGGTGAACGCGGTGCCGTTGACCGTCAGGGTCACCGCCTTGTCCGCCCCGGTCGACACCTTCACCGAGACCGCGTACCGGTCGGCCGGGGCCACCGAGCCCTGCCAGAAGGGGGTTTCGCCTCCGCCGCCGTGGAACAGCGCCAGCTTCCCGGCCGAGGTGACCGTCAGCCCCAGGTCCACGTCGCCGCTGGTGACGTACCCGTTGGCACGGTGGCTGCGGCCGAGCACCAGCGAGGCCCAGTCACCGCTGGAGGTGTCCCCCACCACCGGATCCACCACCGTGGAGACGGTGTACGTCCCGTCGGTGTCCGCGATCACCGGAGCGCCCAGCATGACCGCCGAGATCCCGGTGGTGAACACCAGCCGGTTCGGCTGGTCCGGGGTGCTGACCTGGACGTACGAGGAGTCCGGCGCCACCGAGGTGTCCCAGCGGCCGGAGGTCCTCGTCCAGGAGACCGTCCGGGCGCTGCCCTGCTGGCGCTGGTCCAGGCCGACGTTCAACCCGCGCAGCGGCGCGGTGTTGAGCGCCGGGCTCTGCCGGAACGAGTCGGCGAACGGGCCCGCGGCCGTGAGGTTCACCGGCACCGGAGGCGCCGCGGCGGGTGCGGCGGCAGGTACGGCAGCGGGTGCGGCGGCGGGCACGGAGGCGGGTACGGAGGTGAGGGCGGCGGCGGGTACAGAGGCGAAGCCCGCCGGTGCCACGGCCAGTCCGACCAGCACCGCCGCGGCCGTCAGGCCCCGGCCGGTGCGTCTTGTGAGTGTCACCGAGTCAACTCCCGGTCGTCGGAGCGGTCGGCACCGGGTCCGGGCCGCCGCAGGGGCGAGCGGCCCGGGCGTGCTCCCGCACACCGGTCCCTCCCCCCGCCGGGATGGTAGGCGATGTGTGCGAACGGCCGTGGCCGGTTACCGGATTCGGTACCGGCCCCTTCTCTTCGGACGCCGTTCGATATACGGTACACAACGCTTGTTACGTACCCATGTGCCAGGCAGGTCGGCGCGACGAGGCGCCGCATCTCCCCGCCCCCTCTGGAGAGTCCGCTGTGACCGAGCCCACTGACGCCACCGAAGCCACCGAGACCATCAAGTACCGCAAGAACGGCCTCACGCGCGGGGTGACCGAGGAACTCGCCGAGAGCATGAAGCGCGGCTGGGCCGACACCGAGCGCCACGCCCTCGAAGCGATCCCCCAGGCCGCCCACACCGAGCGCCGCCGGGCCGCGCTGTCCGCCGCCTTCCCCGGTGAACTGCTGGTGGTCCCGTCCGGCAACCCCAAGGTGCGGGCCAACGACACCGACTACCCGTTCCGCCCCTCCTCCGACTACGTCTACCTGACCGGCGACCAGTCCCAGGACGCCGTCCTGGTCCTGGAGCCCACCGGCGCCAGCGGCCACCACGCCGTGCTCTACCTGCGCAACCGCTCCGACATCGAGAACGGCGAGTTCTGGCTCGACGGCCACGGCGAACTGTGGGACGGCCGCCGCAACAGCCTCACCGAGAGCGAGAAGCTGTTCGGCCTGCCCTGCCGGGACGTCCGCACCGCACGCGCCGACCTGGCCGCCACCACCGCCCCGGCCCGGGTGCTGCGCCGGCACGACGCCGGGGTCGAGGCAGCCGTCGGCGGGCGCGCGAACCCCGAGCGGGACGCCGAGTTCGAGGTCTTCCTCTCCGGCCTGCGGCTGGTCAAGGACGAGTTCGAGATCGCCCAGCTGCGCCACGCCTGCCAGGCAACGGCCCGCGGCTTCGAGGACGTGGTGCGCGTCCTGGGCACGGACGCCGCGACGCCGGAACGCCTGATCGAGGGCACCTTCTTCGTCCGCGCCCGCCTGGAGGGCAACGACGTCGGCTACAGCACCATCGCCGCCGCCGGCCCGCACGCCACCACCCTGCACTGGGTGCGCAACAACGGCCAGGCCCGCCCCGGCGACCTGCTGCTGCTCGACGCGGGCGTGGAGACCGACGAGCTCTACACCGCCGACGTGACCCGCACCCTGCCGGTCTCCGGCCGCTTCACCGACATCCAGCGCAAGGTCTACGACGCGGTGCACGCCGCCCAGGAGGCCGGCATCGCCGCCGTGAAGCCGGGCGCGGACTTCCGCGACTTCCACCGCGCCGCCCAGCGCGAACTGGCCGAACACCTCACCGCCTGGGGCCTGTTCGGCGACCTCACCGCCGACAAGGTGTACGAGCTGGGCCTGCACCGCCGCTTCACCCTCGCCGGGACGGGCCACATGCTCGGCCTCGACGTCCACGACTGCGCCCACTCCCGCACCGAGGAGCACGTCGACGGCACGCTGCTGCCGGGCATGGTGCTCACCGTCGAACCGGGCCTCTACTTCCAGCAGAACGACCTGACCGTCCCGGAGGAGTACCGGGGCATCGGCGTCCGGATCGAGGACGACATCCTGGTCACCGAGGACGGCAACGAGAACCTCTCCGCCGACCTCCCCCGCGCCTCCACCGAGGTCGAAGCCTGGCTGGCCGCCCTGCGCGGCTGACGACCTGCGACCGACCACCGCAGTGCGGCCCCCCGGGGGGGGCGCACGCCCGGCGCCCCACCCCCCCGGGGGGCCCCCGGCAGCACGCCGGGGCCGCACTGCGGTCACTTCAATAGGCGGAGTGACAGATCTGTGACACCTCCGAACACGGCGAGCAGCCCCTGCTCGACCGAGGCCGAGCAGGGGCTACTCGCTGTGTTGGTCAGCGGAAGCGCAGTACCGCGGTGCTGCCGCCGACGAGGACGGGTCCGTATTGGTCCGGGTCACCGAGCGAGCGGTAGTTGATCACCGGGTCGCCTGCTCGCACGAGGGCTGTGGCGCACGCGAGGCACCAGGGCTGCGGTGGCTGCACGTCTCGGTCCTCGATCGCCGCCTCGGCGGTGCGACACTGCGCGCAGATCGACATGCAGCCCTCCTGGCTGTCTCAGCCCCAGCTGGAACCGCACGCGGTGCAGCCCCAACGGCCTTCCATGGTCTGGTAGGTGTTCCCCGACCCGCAGATCGGGCACGCCGTCATCTCGGTGCCCTGGCCGCTCTCCGGCAGGCTACCGTGCGTCGGGGTGGTGAGGTGGGTGGTCTGGACGGTCGGGCGGTCGAGCAGCCGCTCGCGCTGATCGCACAGGTGTAGCGCCTGCCGCTTCACGCCGTAGGCCTCGCGTCGGAGGGGCACGCCGAGGTCGCCTGGCCTGCAGCGGATCGGGCGCTCGCGGCAGCGCAGGCCAGTGGTGACCCGGTGGTCCGGGGAGAAGCAGCCCGGGTTCTGGCGATCACGATGCGGCGCGCCGGCCGCCTGGCCCGCTCCGGGGCTCCGCGAACCACCCTGTTCACGGTCGACGCGACCAGAGCGCAGGCGGACCGGTAGTGGATCGGCGTGCACTCCGCCCTGGGCACTCCCGACGAGGGCGTGCAGTACGCGGCGCGGATCGCCCCGGAGCGGCTGCCGACTGCCGAGCGCCAGGCCCGATTCGGTACGGACTGCGCCCGCATGTGGCACCACCTCGGCGACCACCGCCGGACCGTCGCCGCGTTGCAGTTCACCGAGCGGGTCGCCCCGGAGGAGGTACGCCGACCGGCCCTTCGGGCGTTGACGGCGGACCTCCTCTATGCGCCGGTCACCGTGCCCGGCGTGCGGGAACTCGCCACCCGCACAGGCGCCTCGTAGGCCCGGCCCCTCCTGGTGGCGGCCCCGCCCCGGGGGGTGGTGGTCGGCGAGCCCTAGTTCTCAGCGCCCGCAAGGGGCTTGACCCAGCGGGTCCACTGCGGTTCGGGGTGGTAGCCGGCGGCCTGCCAGGTGCGGTGGCCGAGGGCGTTGTCGTCCAGCACCATCGCATCGGCGCGGCGGCCGCCGAGTGCGGCGAAGCGCTCCTCGGCGGCCGCCAGCAGGGCGGCGCCGATGCCCCGGCGGCGGTGGTCGGGGTCGACGGCGAGGCGGTACAGGTGGCACCGCCAGCCGTCCCAGCCGGCGATGACGGTGCCGAGCGGGGTGGCCGGGGCGTCGGCCGCGGTGGCGACGATCAGGCACTGCGGGTCCCGGGCGAGCAGGGCGGCGACGCCCGCCTCGTCGTCGGTGATGCTGGTGCCCTTGGCGGCCCGGGCCCAGAGGGCGAGCAGGGCGGGGATCTCCTCGGGTCGGGCGGGGCGCAGCAGGATCTGTTCGGCGGTGCCGTTCTGTTCGGTCATGCCGGTCTGTCTAGCAGGGGGTCCGGCCGGGCCGCCCGGAATTCCGGGGCGTGGACGGCCCCCTGGTGGGAACGGCCGGCGGTCAGCCGAGGCGCCACACCGTGGTGGTCTTGACCGAGGCGTCCTCCAGGTCCGCCACCACCGGCACCTGGTAGGCGGCCACCGCGGTGAACCGGTCCCGGGGCAGGTAGGCCCGGCCCGGGTCGCCGACGATGACGGTGGCGCCGCGGGCGGCGGCCCGTTCCAGGAAGGGCAGGAAGCGGGCGGCCATCTCGCGTTCGTAGAACACGTCGCCGGCCAGTACCACCTCGGCCGGGGCGCCGTCCCCGTCCACCAGGTCGACCAGCGCGCCGTCCACCCGTACGCCGTTGGCCTCGCCGTTCAGGCCGATGGCGGCGACCGCGTAGGCGTCGATCTCGGCGGCCCGCACCTGCGTCGCGCCGCGCAGCGCGGCCGCCACGCCGACCAGTCCGGAGCCGGCCGCGATGTCCAGCACCGCCCGGCCGTCGACCAGTTCGGGGTGGTCCAGCACGTAGCGCGCGACCGCGACCCCGCCGGCCCAGGCGAAGGCCCAGAACGGCGGCGGCAGTCCGGCCCGGCCGCGTTCGCTCTCGGTGGTCTCCCACAGCGCGATGGCGTCCTGCGCCATGTGCAGGCGGATCTCGGGCACGAAGGGGACGGGCGTCAGCTCGGTCTCCCGCAGGATGAAGGCCTGATCGGTGTCCGGTCGATGAACTCGCAGCTCACTCGGCATGCCCGCAGCATAGGGCCCGCCGGACCCCGCTCACGCCCGCTCACGCCCGCCCGGCGGCCCGCTGGGTACGCCGGGCCAGCGAGTCGACCACGACGGCGGCCAGCAGCACCGCGCCGGTGATCATGAACTGGATGGCGTTGCTCAGGCCCTGGATGTTCATCCCGGACTGGATCGAGCCGATCACCAGCGCGCCCAGCAGCGCCGACCAGGTCTTGCCGCGCCCGCCGAACAGGCTGGTGCCGCCGATGACGGCCGCCGCGATGGCGTTCATCAGCAGGTTGCCGCCGCCGGAGGTCTGGCTGGCGGACTGGATCTGCGCGGCCAGGAACAGGCCGCCGATCCCGGCCATCGTGGAGCAGATGGCGAAGACGCTGATCCGGATCCACGAGACGTTGATGCCGGCCCGGCGGGCGCCCTCGATGTTGCCGCCGAGCGCGAACACCTGGCGGCCGTACGTGGTGCGGCGCAGCACGAAGTCCAGCACCACGATGAAGATCAGGAAGATCAGCAGGGCCAGCGGCAGCCCCTTGTACTGGTTGAGGGTGTACGCGGCGAGGAAGGCGATCACCGCCAGCAGCACCGTCCGCAGCACGATGTCGGTGACCGGCCGGGACGGCACGCCCGCGGCCTGCCGGCGTCGGGCGTCGACCAGCGAGGCGAAGAGGAACAGCAGCACGCCGACGGCCGCCGCGCCGTACGCGGCGATCTGCTGGCCGTAGATGGTGCTGTAGAGCCGGGAGACGATGTCCTTGCCGGAGAGGTTGACGGTGCCGCTGGCGCCGAGCACCTGGAGCATCAGGCCGTTCCAGCCGAGGTTGCCGGCCAGGGTGACGACGAAGGCCGGGACGCCGATCTTGGCGAAGAAGAAGCCGTGGATCGTGCCGACGATCGCCCCGCCGACGATCGCGGTGATCAGGGCGACCCACTGGTTGACGCCGTTGGTGACGTTCAGGACGGCGAAGATCGCCGCGCACAGGCCGCTGACCGAGCCGACCGAGAGGTCGATCTCGCCGAGCAGCAGCACGAAGACCACGCCGATCGCGATCATCCCGGTGCCGACGATCTGCTGGGACAGGTTGGAGAGGTTCTGCGCGGACAGGAAGGAGCTGTTGAGGCTGCCGAACACCGCCCAGATCACGATCAGGGCCAGCACGACGGGCAGCGAGCCCAGTTCGCCGCTGCTCATCCGGCGGCGGAACTCGCCCAGGTAGCCCTTGACGCCCTCCTGGCGGACGATCAGCCGGGGGTCGACCGCGGGGGTGGCCTCCGGGGCGACCGGGACGGGCGCGTTGACGCCGCCGGTGGGCATGGCGTCCTCGGGCAGCGGGGGGCGGTGGCGTTCGGGTTCGCCGCCGGGGGTGTTCCCGGGGGTGTGGTCGCTCACTGGGACCCCTCCTGGCCGCGGGCCCTGCGGCGGGTCACGGCGTTGTCCGTGGCGCCGGTGATGGCCGAGATGATCTCTTCCTGGTTGGTGCCGCGCCGGTCGAAGACGCCGTTGTTGCGGCCGAGGCGCAGCACCGCGACGGTGTCCGCGACGGCCATCACGTCCGCCATGTTGTGGCTGATCAGGATGACGCCGTGGTCCTGCTCGCGCAGCCGCTCGACCAGGTCGAGGACCTGGGCGGTCTGCTCGACGCCGAGGGCGGCGGTCGGCTCGTCCAGCATCACGACCTTGGGCGAGCCGATCAGGGCCCGGGCGATGGCGACGACCTGGCGCTGGCCGCCGGAGAGCGAGGCGACCGGGATCCGCACGCTGGGGATGCGGATGGAGAGGGTGTCCAGCAGCGTCCGGGAGCGCTTCTCCATGGCGACCTCGTCGAGGATGCCGAAGCGCCGGATCTCGCGGCCGAGGAAGAGGTTCCCGACCACGTCGAGGTTGTCGCACAGCGCGAGGTCCTGGTAGACCGTGGCGATGCCCAACTGCTGGGCGTCCTGCGGCCGGTGGATGCTCACCGGCCGGCCCTGCCACTCGATGGCGCCGTCGTCGGGCTGGTGCACCCCGGCGATCGACTTGACCAGGGTGGACTTCCCGGCGCCGTTGTCGCCGACCAGGGCCAGCACCTCGCCGGTGTGCACCTCGAGTTCGATGTCGGTGAGCGCCTGGACGGCGCCGAACCGTTTGGAGACCCCGCGCAGGGCCAGTACGGTCTCACCTGGCACAGTGACCAACTCCCTTGCCCCGCCTCCTCGGTGGAGGCGGGGCGGTTCGGATTCCGGGCCGCCTACTCCTGGCCGCCTACTACTGGCCGCCCGCTACTGGAGGCCGGCGCTCTTGCAGGCGTCGGCGTAGTCCGGGGTGCAGATCTGGGCGACGGTGTACAGGCCGTCCTGGACCACGGTGGTCTTGATGTTGTCCTTGGTGACGACGACCGGGGTGATCAGGTTGGCGGGCACCTTGTTGCCGCTGCCGTTGGTCACGGTGGTCGGGACCAGACTGGCGTCCAGCGCCTTGCCGGAGGCCAGGGCGACGGCCATCTGCCCGGCGATGTCGGTCTCCGGCTTGAACGGCTTGTAGATCGTCATGGTCTGGGTCCCGGCCACGATCCGCTGGATGCCGTCGAGTTGGGCGTCCTGGCCGGTGAGCGGGACGCTCAGGCCGGCCGCCTTGAGCGCGGTCGCGACACCCGCGGCCATGCCGTCGTTGGCCGAGTAGGCGCCGACCACGTTCGGCCCGCCGATCGCGGTGATCGCGGCGGCGGCCTCCTGGTTGGCGGTGTTCGGGTCCCACTGGGGGGTGTCGTACTCCTTGCCGATCTTGAGCTTGCCGTCGATCGCGCTGTGCGCGCCGGCCTTGAAGTCGGCCGCGTTGGGGTCGGTCGGCGAGCCGTTGATCATGAAGATCTCGCCCGCGTTCGCCTTGCCGCCGACCGCCGCGACCAGGGCCTGGCCCTGGAGCTCGCCGACCTTGTGGTTGTCGAAGGACACGTACGCGTCGGCCGGGCCCTGGGCGAGCCGGTCGTAGGCCAGCACCTTGACGCCCGCGTCGTGGGCCTTCTGCACGGAGGACTGGATCGACTTGGCGTCCACCGCGTCCAGGATCAGCACCTTGTCGCCCTTCGTGAGGGCGGTGTCCACCTGGGTCTGCTGGAGGGTCGCGTCCTGGTTGGCGTTGTAGTAGTCGATCTGCGCGTCCGGCGCCAGCTCCTTGATCTTCTTCTCGATCAGCGGGCGGTCGAACTGCTCGTAGCGGGTGGTCTTGGTCTCCGGCAGCAGCAGGCCGATCCGCACCGCACCGACCGCGGCCGTCCCGCCGCCGCTCGCGGCGGCCGAGCCCGACGAACCGCCGCCTGACGAGGACTGCTTGGCGCTGCCGCAGGACGCCGCGCCGAGGCCGAGGGAAACCACTGCGGTCACCGCGAGGACGCGGCGGAGCCTGATGCTCATCGGGAAGCCTCTCCGATTGAATCCGCCCCCCTGCCCTCCGAGTCTGGGAAGCCATCAGCGCCTCCACGACCCAGGTGCGCCAAACGGGCGTGCCCGCGGTCGTCGGGCCGCGGCTCAGCGGACCGCGGCTCGTCGGGTCGCGGCTCGTGGGGTCACGGCTCGTGGGGTCGCGGCTCGTCGGTGCCCGGTGCGGTCGCTACTCCCCCGCCAGCGGCAGCGCGGCGGTGAGCCGGGCACCGGCCTCCGTCGGGGTGACGGTGAGGGTGCCCCGGTGGTGGCGGGCGATGTCGCGGGCGATCGGCAGGCCCAGGCCGCTGCCGCCGTGGTCGCGGGAGCGGGCGTCGTCGAGGCGGGTGAAGCGTTCGAAGACCCGCTCCCGGTCGGCGGGCGGGATGCCGGGCCCGTCGTCCTCGACGTCCAGCAGGGCGAGGCCGCGCCCGGGGTCGGCGGCCAGCCTGACGTGCACGGTGGTGGCGGCGTGCCGCTCGGCGTTGTCCAGCAGGTTGGTGAGCAGCCTGCCCAGCCAGAGCGGGATGCCGTCGACGGCGACCCCGGGGGCGAGGTCGGTGGTGCGGCGGTGCAGGCCGGGCGGGCGGGCCAGCACGGTGGTGGCGACCAGCTCGGTGAGGTCGGTCCGCCGGCGCGGCCGGTCGTCGGTGCCGCCGGCGTCGAGGCGGGCGAGCAGCAGCAGGTCGGTGGCGAGGTTCTGCAGCCGGTCGGTGTCCTCCAGCGCGCCGTGCACCAACTCGGCGCGGACCGCCGGGTCCGGGTGGGTGTCGGCGACCTCCAGCTGGGTGCGCAGCACGGCGAGCGGGCTGCGCAGTTCGTGCGAGGCGTCGGCGATGAACTCGCGCTGGCGCCGGCCGGAGGCCTCCAGCCGGTCGAGCATCGCGTTCATGGTGGCGGCGAGCCGGGCGATCTCGTCGGCGGTGCCCGGTTCGGGGACGCGGCGGTGCAGGTCCTGGCCGGTGATGGCGTCGACCTCGGCGCGGATCGCCTCCACCGGCCGCAGCGCCTGCCCGGTGACCTTCCAGGTGACCACCACCCCGGTGAGCAGCAGCAGCGGGCAGGCGACGGCCAGACCGGCCTGGGTGATGTCCATGGCCTCGTCGGCGGCGCGCAGCGAGGCGCCCGCGTACACGGTGACCGGGCCGGTCGGGGTGTCGGCGGTGACGGCGGCGAGCCGCTGGCGGTGGTGCTCGTACAGCGGGTCGACGTCGTCGGTGGTGTGCGAGCCGGTACGCCCGGCGACGGACAGCGCCGGGCGGCCGGCCAGGTTGGGGCTGGCCGCGAGGACGCTGCCGCGGGCGTCGACGACCTGGAGGAAGTCGGTGCCGTGCGCGGCGTGCAGGACGGGTGCCAGCCGCCCCTGGGCGGCGAGTTGGGCGACCGAGTCGGCCTGCTGCCGGGTGGCGGAGGTCGCGGAGGCGACCAGGTCGGCGCGGACGGCGGCGAGCAGTCCGGCCCCGGCCAGGACGAGGGCCGCGGCCAGCACCGTACCGGCGGCCGCGGTGGCCCGGGCGCGCACCGTCCTCGGGACGAACCGGCGGAGCACGGAGGGCAGCCGACGCAACCGGCTGAGCACGGACGGCAGTCGACGCAACCGGCGGAGCACGGAGGGGACTTGCCGCGGTCCGGGGCGGCGGGAGCGGCGCACCTCAGCCGCCGGCCGGGTCGAGCCGGTAGCCGGCGCCGCGCATGGTCTGCAGGGCGGCCCGGCCGAAGGGCGCGTCGATCTTGCGCCGCAGGGCGTGGACGTGCACCTCGACGATGCTCGGGTCGGCGTCGTGGTGGGCGTCCCAGACCTGGTCGAGGATCTCGCGCTTGGAGACCACCGTGCCGGCCCGGGCGGCCAGGTGCTCCAGGATCGCGAACTCCCGGGCGGTCAGGTGGGTCGGGGTGCCGGCCCGGGTGCAGGTGCGGGCGTTGGCGTCCAGGACCAGGTCGCCGAGGGTGTGCAGCCGGGGGCGCTGCTGGTCGATCCGGCGGTGCAGGGCGCGCAGCCGGGCGAGCAGGACGACGAAGGAGAACGGCTTGGCGAGGTAGTCGTCGGCGCCGGTGTCCAGGGCCTCGGCCTCGTCCCACTCGCCGTCCTTGGCGGTGAGCATCAGGATCCCGGCCCGGCAGCCGGCCTCGCGCAGCCGGGCGCAGACCCGGTAGCCGTTGAGGCCGGGCAGCATGATGTCGAGGACGATCACGTCGTAGGGGTGGCGCTCGGCGAGGGCGAGGCCCTCGGGGCCGTTGTGGGCGGTGTCCACGGTGTGGCCGTCGGGCTCCAGGCCGCGCCGCAGCGCGGTGGCCATCCGCTGTTCGTCCTCCACGACGAGTATGTGCATCCGTTCAGGGTGCCAGGCCGCCGTGAGTGATCTTGCGGCGGCTTAAGCGTGGGTTCAGGTGCGGTCCGCCATGATCGCCGGGCGCGGAGCGCAGCGCCGCACTTCCCAGGCAAGGAGCACGCCCGATGACCGATCCCCAGTCGTCCTTCACCCCGTCGTCCGGTGAGGAGCCGGAGGTCCCCGAACTGCCGCCGCTGTCGCCCCGGCGCCGTCGCGCGCAGCGGCTGCGCGCCTGGGCGGGCGGCAAGGAGCGCCGGCTCGCCGCCGGGGTGGTGACGGTGGCGCTGCTCGGCGCGGGCGGGCTGGCCGTCGCGGTGGCGGCCCACGAAGGACACGGGGAGGGTGGCCGCGGGCACCGCGAGGCGGCGGCCTCGGCCGAGGACGGCGCCGGACGCGGGGACGGGCACGGCGGCGGACACGGCGCCGGACGCGGGCAGGAGCAGGAGCGCGGCCGCGGGCAGGAGCAGGGACACCGGCACGGGCAGCAGCGCGGCGGCGAGGGCCAGCAGCAGGGCCAGGGCCGGGCGCAGGGCCAGGCGCACGCCCCGCTGCCCTCGGTCGGCGCCTCCACCGCCCTGGACAAGGCCCAGGCCGCCGTGCCGGGCGGCCGCGCCGAGTCGCTGCGCCGGATCACCGAGCAGGGCGGCGGAGCCGCCTGGGCCGTGTCGGTCGTCGGCCAGGACGGCGTGCGCCACCTGGTGACGGTGGACGGCACCAGCGGTGAGCTGACCTCCAACACCACCGTCGGGAACGCCGCCGCCGGGAACGCCGGCGCCACCGGCAACACCGCCGACGGCGCCGAGGGCTGACATGGCCCACACCTCGACGACCCGCCCCGCCCCCGACCGCCCCGCCCCGGGCCGGCCCCCGCGCTCCGACGCCAACAAGGTGCCCGCCGTGGACGGCTGGTTCTGGCTGGTGAAGGTGCTGACCACCGGCATGGGCGAGACGCTCTCCGACTTCCTCGCCAAGACCTTCGACCCGGTCCTGGCGGTGGCCGCCGCCGGGCTGCTGCTCGCCGTGGCCCTGCTGGTGCAGCTGCGGACCCGGCGCTGCGTGCCCGGGCTGTACTGGGCGGTGGTCGTCCTGGTCAGCGTGTTCGGCACGATGGTCGCCGACGTGGCGCACGTCGCGCTCGGCGTCCCGTACGCGCTGTCGGCCGGCTCGCTGGCGGTGGCGCTGGCGGTGCTGTTCCTGCTCTGGCACCGGGTGGAGGGCTCGCTGGCGATCGACCGGGTGACCGGGCTGCGCCGGGAGCTGTTCTACTGGTCGGCCGTGCTGGTGACCTTCGCCCTGGGCACCGCGCTGGGCGACCTGACGGCGGCCACCCTGCACCTCGGCTACCTGGTGGCCGGGCTGGGCTTCGCGCTGCTGATCGCGATCCCGGCGGTGGCGGCCCGGTCCGGCTGGGTGGGCCCGGTGGCCGGTTTCTGGTGGGCGTACGTGCTGACCCGTCCGCTGGGCGCCTCCTTCGCGGACTGGCTGGGCGTGGGCGCCGACCGCGGCGGCATCGGCCTGGGCACCGGCCCGGTCAGCCTCGCCCTGGCGGTGCTGATGGCGGTGTCGCTGGCGCTCGCCGCGCGGGCGCACCGTCGGGCGGCGGCTGGACTCTCCGCCCACTGAGCGTCTACATTGCTGTAGACGTCGGAGGCGCACGGCATCACCCCCCGGACAGCCGTGCGCCTCCGGCCTCCCCGCAGACCCCTGCCCCCCGCAGGCCCCCGCCCCCGCAGGACGCCGCGGCCCTTCACCCCCGCTCGTCGACCACCCGCTTGATCTTCCCGACCGAGCGCTCCAGCGTGTACGGGTCCACCACCTCGACCGAGACCGTCACGCCCACGCCGTCCTTGACCGCCCGGACGATCTCCGCCCGCGCCGCCTCCCGCAGCCCGGCCGCCGCCTCCGGGCGGGCCTCCACCCGGACGGTCAGGTGGTCCAGCCGCCCCTGCCTGGTCAGCCGCAGCTGGAAGTGCGGGGCGACGCCCGGGGTGCGCAGCAGGATCTCCTCGATCTGGGTCGGGAAGAGGTTCACCCCGCGCAGGATGATCATGTCGTCGCTGCGCCCGGTGACCCGCTCCATCCGCCGGAAGGCCGGCCGTGCGGTGCCGGGCAGCAGCCGGGTGAGGTCGCGGGTGCGGTAGCGGACGATCGGCAGCGCCTCCTTGGTGAGCGAGGTGAGGACCAGTTCGCCGCTCCCCCCCTGCGGGAGCACCTCGTCGCCGAGCGGGTCCACCACCTCCGGGAGGAAGTGGTCCTCCCAGATGTGCAGGCCGTCCTTGGTCTCCACGCACTCCTGGGCGATCCCGGGGCCCATCACCTCGGAGATGCCGTAGATGTCGACGGCGTGCAGGTCGAGCCGCTCCTCGATCTCGCGCCGCATCTCCTCCGTCCAGGGCTCGGCCCCGAAGATGCCCACCCGCAGCGAGCTGCCGCGCGGGTCCAAGCCCTGCCGGTCGAACTCGTCCAGCAGGGTGAGCAGGTAGGACGGGGTGACCATGATGATCTCGGGGCGGAAGTCCTGGATCAGTTGGACCTGCCGGGCGGTCATCCCGCCGGAGGCCGGGATGACGGTGCAGCCGGCCCGCTCGGCGCCGTAGTGCGCGCCCAGTCCGCCGGTGAACAGCCCGTAGCCGTACGCGATGTGCACCTTGTGCCCGGGCCGGCCGCCGGCCGCGCGGATCGAGCGGGCCACCACGTCGGCCCACACGGAGAGGTCGTTCTCGGTGTAGCCGACCACGGTCGGGCGTCCGGTGGTGCCGCTGGAGGCGTGGATCCGGCGGACCTGCTCCATCGGGACGGCGAACATCCCGAAGGGGTAGCCCTCGCGCAGGTCGGCCTTGGTGGTGAACGGGAAGCGGGCGAGGTCGTCGAGGGTTCGGCAGTCCTCGGGGTGGACCCCGGCGGCGTCGAACTTGCGGCGGTAGAGCTCGACGTGGTCGTAGGCGTGCCGCAGGGTGGCCCGGAGCCGGTCGAGCTGGTGGGCGCGCAGTTCGTCGACGCCCATCCGCTCGCCGGCATCCAGGAGCGCTGGCGGAATCGGCTCCCCCAGGCGTCGGTCGGGGTCGGACGCACGGCCGGTCATCGTCGCTCCTTCGCAGGTCGGACGGGACTGGGAGCCCTACCGATCGTTCGGTCAGGACAAGCCCAGGCCAAGTAATCCAGCACCCGAACCACCTGTCAAGGGATCGCACGGCGCTCCCGGAATGTGCAGTTCCGGTGCGTTCGTACCGGGTTCACCCCCGTCGCTTGATTGGCTGATATGAAAATCATTACGGAACTATTACCCGGGGGCCCCACCCATCGGGCCGCACCCATGGTTCAGTGGTGCGGCTTCTCCCCCGCACCCCGGAGTGATCACCTTGGCCTCGACCCCTGCGCTGGTCAGCGCGCTGCGCGAGCTCGGCGACCGGCCCGCCGTCGTCGCCGACGGACGCGCGATCAGCGGCATCGGCCTGCTGCTCGGCGTCTCCCCGCCCGGCGGCCTGCCCCGGGCCCTCGCCGAACGCGTCGCCGCGCACGCCGCCCTGCCGCCCTCCACCGCCCGCGCCGCCGAGGAACGGCTCCGGCACTGGGCCGGCGTCCTCGGCCCGGCGCCCATCCGGCACACCGTGCTGCACCCGGTCACCGACCTCGCCGTCGAACTCGCCCTCGCCACCCTGCTGGCCGGCGGCACCGTGCACTGCCCCGACCCGGCCCTGCCCCCCGAGGAGCAGCTCACCGCCCTCGCCGCCGGCGGCACCACCCACCTCAGCCTGCCCTCCGCCCTGCTCTGGCAGCTCAGCCGGCACCCCGGCCTCGCCGACCACGACCTCGGCGCGCTCCGGCTCGTCCTCCACGTCGGCCCCGAACCCCGGCAGGACGACGTCTACGCCGCCGTCGACGCCCTCGGGGCCGTCCTCGCCCACGTCCGCGCCCCGCACAGCCAGGCCGAGGCCGCCGACCGCCGCCTGCGCGCCGACGCCCGGACCGCCACGGCCGCCGCCTGGAAGCACAGCATCGGCGTCACCGCCGAGCAGGTCAGCACCTTCGGCGCCCACCTCGACCGGGCCGTGCTCACCACCCTGCTGCACACCCTCCAGCAGACCGGGATCCTCACCGAACCCGCGCCGGGGACCGTCCCGGGGACCGACCCGGAGCCGGGTCCCGACGCCACCCCGACCCCGGCGCGCTCCGAGGCCGAACTCCTCGCCACCGCCCTCGTCACCCCCGCCCAGCGCCCCCGGGTCGGCCGCTGGCTCGACGCCCTCGCCCGACACGGCCTGATCGCCCACCGGGACGGCGGCGCCCAGGGCCCGCTCTACCACGGCGCCCCCGAACTCGGCCCCGCCGCGGTCCGGGAGGCCTGGCGGCCTGCCGCCGACACCTGGGCCGACGGCCTCGGCAGCGCCGCCGTCCTCGACCGGGTCAGACGCGGCGCCCTGCGCCTGCCCGGCCTCCTCACCGGCGACGAGGCCCCCCGCCCCGCCGCCGCCCCCGTCCGCTGGGCCGCCGCCCGCGGCTACCTCGGCACCGCCCTCGGCGCCCTCGTCCGCGCCACCGCCGAGGCCCACCACGGGCCGCGGCCGCTGCGCGTCCTCGAACTCGACCGCGACGGCACCGAGACCGCCGTCGCCCGCGCCCTCGCCGCCCGCCCCCGGCAGAACGCCGACCACCACCTCGCCCCCGACGGCGGGCGCTACGACATCGTCGTCGCCTCCGCCGCCGGACGGCCCGAGGAGGAGGTCCCGGCCCTCGTCGACCTGCTCGCCCCCGGCGGCCGGCTGCTGCTGCTCGCCCCCGTCGCCGAACAGCTCGACCTGCTGATCACCGGCGACCCGCGCGGCCTCACCGCCCATCCGGCCGAGCACTGGCAGTCCGCCCTCACCGCCGCCGGCTGCCCCACCGTCCTCACCCTCCCGGAGGCCGGGCACCCGATGGGGCTGCTCGGGCAGGGACTGTTCGTCGCCCGGGTCGACTGACGCGGGCGCCGTTACGATCGGGCGCATGGCCGCTTCCGTCTCCGCTTCGGTTTCCGCTCCCGCTTCGGTGTCCGTTTCCGCTTCCGTGCGCTCGATCCGCTCCCGGGCCTCCCTCGGCTCGATCGGCTCCATCGGTTCCATCGGCTCGCTGCTGTCGATCGGATCCGTCGGGTCCGTGCTCTCCATCGGCTCCGTCGGCAGCGTGCTGTCCATCGGCTCGGCCGGGTCCGTGGTCAGCGCGTTCTCGGCCTGCTCCTGGCTGAGCGTCGGCTCGCTGCTGTCCGTGCGCTCCCGCTGGTCCGTACGGGGCCGGCGCCCGGGGCGGGGACCGAGGCAGTACCCCGGACACGGACCCGGGCACGGACCGTCCGTGGCCGACCGGTGAAGCACGGGTCACGTACCGCCACCCGATCCGTACCATTTCGATACCGAAGCCCAGGTGAGCTGCGGGAATCCTCGCCGCCCGGGGCGCTCCCCCGGTAGGCTCCGGCTTGTCCTCCGGGCCTCCGTACGGGCGGCCGTGCGCCGCCCGTTCCGCGTTCCGTGTTCCGTGTTCCGGGGGGCAGACCCCCGCGGGCCGTTCGGTGGGCTCCGCGGACTCGACACCGCGCGCCAGGGCAGTCGCGCGAACGGCGAAGGGCATCGCATTGGCGGATCGGCTCACCGGAGGAGACTCCTCGCTGCTGCGGCGGATCAACGCCGCGGTCACGCTACGGGCGCTGCGGACCGGCCACTCCGTGACCCTCACCCAACTCGTCGGCGAGACCGGGCTCTCCCGGCCCACCGTCGAGGGCGTCATCGAGGGCCTCGTCGACACCGGCCTGGTCGCCGAGGTCGAACAACCCCGGGAGGACGGCCAGTCCGGCACCGGCCGCCGCGGCCGCCCCGCCCGCTGGTTCCGCTTCCGGGCCGAGGCCGGACACATCCTCGGCATCGAGATCGGCGTCCACGACATCCGGGTCATCCTCGCCGACCTCACCGGCGAAGTGGCGGGCAGTCACTTCAAGCCCGTCGACGAGACCCTCGACGCCGAGGAACGGCTCACCGCCGTCCGCACCGCCGTCGCCGAGGTCCTCCGCAAGGCGGGCATCTCGCGCGACAACCTGTGGTCCGTCGGCATCGGCACCCCTGGCATCGTCGACCGCGAGGGCACCGTCCAACTCGGCACCGCCATGCCCGGCTGGACCGGCCTCGACCTCGGCGCCCGGCTCCGGCGCTCCTTCCGCTGCCCCGTCCTGATCGAGAACGACGCCAACCTCGCCGCCATCGCCGAACACTGGCAGGGCGCCGCCGTCGGCGCCGACGACGTGGTCTTCGTGATGGCCGGCCTCAGCCCCGGCGCCGGCTCCCTCATCAACGGCAAGCTCCACCGCGGCTACGGCGGCGCCGCCGGAGAGATCGGCGCCCTCCACCTGCTCGGCCAGGAGGTCACCCCCGAGAAGCTCCTCTCCACCACCGGCAAGCCCCTCAACCCCCTGGACGAGGCCGCCGTCGCCCGCGTCCTGCGGCTCGCCCGCGAGGGCGACGAGGTCGCCAAGGTCGCCATGGACCGCTTCCTCACCAGACTGGTCCAGGGCGTCGCCGCCCTGGTCCTCGCCATCGACCCCCAGCTGGTCGTGATCGGCGGCTGGGCCGCGGGCCTCGACGGCGTCCTGGAACCCCTGCGCGAACGCCTCGCCCAATTCACCCTCCGCGCCCCCGAGGTGGCCCTGGCCGCCCTCGGCTCGGAGGTCGTCTCGATGGGCGCCCTGCGGGTCGCCCTCGACCACGTCGAGGACCAGCTCTTCGCGGTGGACCCGCCCCGGGTCTGACGGCCGCGTTACGGGCATGAGGGTCGGCGCTCAGGGGCCGGCGTAGTGCTCACCCCTCGCCCACGACTCCAGCGCCGGGTTCATCCACCCCGCCTCCCCGCCCGTCACCGTCGGCCCGCCGGTGATCGGCCTAGGCCCTATCGGCCCCAACGGCCGCGACCCGGGCGCCAGTTCGGCGGCCGGGTCGCGGTCTGAGGGTTGTCGGAGAGTGGTTCAGGAGGCGGTGCGGACCTCGGGGGTCGCGCCGACCGGGGTGACCTCGACCAGGCCGGTCTCGCCGAAGGTCAGCTTGCAGGTGTCCGCACGGTAGGTGGCGACGGCGAGGGCCACCAGGCGGCCGGCGGCGGCGTACTGGGTGGTCATGACCAGCACCGGGGTGCCCGGCGGGCGCTCCAGCAGCGCGGCCTCGTCGGCCTCGGCGACACCGAGCTCCACGGCCCGGGACTCGCCGTCGACCTCCAGCCGCTCCAGCTGGCGCAGCACCGAACGGGCGCGGTCGCTCTCGGCGCGGAAGCCGGGCAGGTGCGGCAGGGCGGAGGTGGGGACGTGCAGCGACTCGGTGGCCATCGCGCGGCCCTCGACCAGGCGGACCCGGCGGACGGTGTGCACGGTGGCACCCTCGGCGATGCCGAGGTTCTTGGCCAGCTGCGCCGGGGCGGGGGCGGTGGTGCAGTCCACCGTGCGCCAGGACTGGCTGCGGCCGACACCGGGCCAGCCCTCCTCCTGCCGGTTCACCGGGACGCCGACCCGCGGGGCGGCGATCAGCGTGCCGATACCCCGGCGGCGGACCAGGCGGCCCTCCAGCTCCAGCTGGTCGAGGGCCTGGCGCAGGGTGGCACGGGCCACGCCGAAGCGGGCGGCGAGCTCGCGCTCGTTCGGGAGGACCTGGCCGGTGGAGAACTCCGAGTCGATGGCCCGGAGCAGCACCGTGCGCAGGTGCCAGTACTTCGGTTCCGGCACCGCCGAAAGCTGTCCTGTCGTCCCCACCGTGTCCTCCACCTGGTCTTGTCCGCCGTACGACAAGGAGGGCGGATCCCGGGCCCGCTGCCCGCTGTTGCGGCAGGTGGGAGAGCGGGCCTTTATCCGTCCTTCTTTATTAAAGGTCCTTGCAGTAAGTGACCCTAGGTGCTCCCTCCGGAGATGGTCAAGACCAATGGCAGGGCTTGATGGGGCCGTCGCGAACATTCATGCCACGTTCACGACAGCCCGCCCGGACCGGTCCGCGACCGCCCCCGACCGGCCCGCGGCAGCGCGTCACGCTTCGGTGCGTGGGCGCCCAATGGGTAGGCTGCCCGGGTGATCGTGGTGACGAGTGTGAACGTGAACGGAATCCGTGCGGCGGCCAAGAAGGGCTTCGTCGAGTGGCTCGCCGGAACGGAGGCGGACGTGATCTGCCTCCAGGAGGTGCGCTCCGAACCCGGGCAACTGCCCGTCGAACTGCGCGACCTGGACGGCTGGCACGCGATCTGGGCCCCGTCGGTCGCCAAGGGCCGGGCCGGCGTCGCGATCCTCTCCCGCAAGGAGCCGCAGCGCAGCGTGATCGGATTCGGCTCGGAGGAGTTCGACAATTCGGGCAGGTACGTGGAAATCGACCTCCCGGGCCTCACCGTCGCCAGCCTCTACCTGCCCTCCGGCGAGGTCGGCACCGAACGCCAGGAGGAGAAGGAACGCTTCATGGCGGAGTTCCTCGTCCACCTCACCGCCCTGCGCGCCCGCGCCGCCGCCGACGGCCGCGAGGTCGTGGTCTGCGGCGACTGGAACATCGCCCACCGCCCCGAGGACCTCAAGAACTGGAAGGCCAACCAGAAGTCCGCCGGCTTCCTCCCCGAGGAACGCGCCTGGCTCTCCCGCGTCTACGACGAGGCCGGCTACGTCGACGTCGTCCGCGCCCTCCACCCCGACCGCACCGGCCCCTACTCCTGGTGGTCCTACCGCGGCCGCGCCTTCGACAACGACTCCGGCTGGAGGATCGACCTAATTATCGCTACTGGAATCCTCGCTAAGAAGTGCGTAGAGGCCTATGTCGAGCGCGCTGCCTCACACGCCGAGCGCTGGTCCGACCACGCACCGGTCACGGCAGTGTTCGATCTGAACAACTAGGCAGCAGAAACTGGTAGTTCGGCAGAATCAAGAGGCGGCCCCGACGCGGGGCATTCCACACGTCCGGGCTGCCTCTCGGTAGCAAATACGCCAGCGGCGAAGGAAGTCGCACGACACTCCCGGAGTGGATTTTTCAACATCGCGATTTAGGTGACCCTGCTTCCACAAGCGAAGCACCCGTCCGCCCCAGATCAGCTCCCCCGACGATCCAGACCCGAACATCCCTCTAGATATAGCCACCGCCCCAACCCCTTGACCCCCAGTCGCCCGGGGATAGCCATCGCTGCACGTCAGACGGTAGACAGCCCGCGCTGTTCGTTCACCGAAGGGCACCTCAGAGACCATGGTGAACGACGCGTGGTCCCCGGCAAGTCCCCAAATCTCCCGCTGCGATCTCGTCGCAGCGACTGACCCGATCCCACCTCCACGGCTCTCAGCTTGCCGAACGGGTGCTCGTACGACGGAACAGCCCCGGCTGCGCGGGGACGACCTATCCCCGCCCAGATAGGAGCCGAGATGCATGGGAACAGCCCCGACTGCGCGGGGAAGGCGATCTCTTTCCTGACGGTTCGTCTGACGAAAGTGGAGCGGCCCCGTCTGCGCGGGGAGGACTACACGGCGGTGATCCAGACCTGCGGCATGGCCGGAACAGTCCCAGCTACGCGGGGAAGACGCCGACGGCATGTACCTCGTCGAGAGCGCGGGCGGAGCAGCCCCGACTACGCGGGGAGGACACCTTCCTCGGCATCGCCAGTCCGAGGTCGGAACGCCCCGGATGCGCGGGGAGGACAGGTGCCACTCCATCGGCTTCACCCCCCTGGAACGGCCCCAGCTGCGCGGGCGGGACGGCTCTGGCCGGCGATTAGCCACGCCAGGTTCGGAACAGCCCCGGCTGCGCAGGGAGGACCCGTACCAGCGGCCAAACGGGGTGTCGTAGTACGGAACAGCCCCGGCTGCGCGGGGAGGATCAGGGCTGGAACACCTGCCCAAGGCTCCACGTCGGAACAGCCCCGGGTGCGCTGGGAAGACCCCACTCCCGGAGGGGTGGACGCCCGTCCCGGCCGTGGGGGAAGACTTACCGCTCCAGCCGTCCGTCTTCGTCCAGTCCGGAACAACCCCGTCTGCGCGGGGAGGACTCGCCGCCGTTCCCCTGGGAGTAGGGCGCTGTCGGAACAGCCCCGGCCGCGCGGGGAGGACAGTCCCAGGTTGTTGTGGGAGTCGTTGTAGGCCGGAGCAGCCTCGTCTACGCAGGGAAGGCGCGCACATCGCCCCTGACACCGAGGCCGAGCTCGGAACAGCCCCGTCTGCGCGGGGAAGAGGTCAAGCTCCTGCTCTACCCGGCCGGTTCAGTCGGAACAGCCCCGTCTGTGCGGGGAGGAGTTGCCGTCACCCTCGTCCCGGATCCGGGACGCCGGAGCAGCCCCGACTACGCAGGGAGGACGAGGATCTGTCCGGGGTCCGCGACGGGTTCGACGGAGCAGCCCCGGCTGCGCGAGGAGGACAGCACCGTGTACGAAATGCTATTCCCGATGGGCGGAGCGGCCCAGTCTTCGCGGGGAGGACAGCCGTGCCGCATAGGCGAGTTCGGCACTCATCGGAACAAACCCGGCCAAGCGGGGAGGACTCGGACACGGTGGCGGTCGGCTCGTCCCAAGTCAAAACAGTCCCGACTGCGCAGGGAGAGCGTTTCCCGCTCCGAACTCCTGACCGTGTACGGCGGAGCAACCCCGGCTGCGCGAGGAGGAGACGCCGCCATAGGCCGCCGAGTCACCGATCATCGGAGCAGCCCCGCCTACGCGAGGAGGACGCCGACGGCATGTACCTCATCGAATCGGCCGGCGGAACAGCCCCGGCCCCGGGGAAGACGTCCTGATCGGCTCCTGAGGCATCTTCGGGATCGGAACAGCCCCGGTTGCACGAGGAAGACGACGGGCTGGGGCTGGTTCCATCGGCTGCTCTCCGGAGCAGCTCCGGCCACGCCCGGGATGCCAGCCACCTGGTACCGCAGAGCAACTCCGGGCCGGACGGGGAAGAGGTCGGCAGGGCGACCTGGCCGGAGGCGCCAACCGGAACAGCCCCGGCCGCGCGGGGAGGACATCACGATGTCGGCGGTGCGCAGGTGTTTGAGCGGAACAGCCCCGGCCGCACGTGGAGGACACCCCCCTCGTCGTCATCCCGCAGACCCTCACCGGAACAGCCCCGGCCGCGCGGGGAGGACGCTTTCTGACCTGCGGCGTTTCGGTGGCTTTGCGGTTTCTTTGCTGTTGTCAAGGAGCTTCTGGCCGCTTGGGTTACAGGGTAGCGGCGATGGTGAGGAGGCCGGCGCCGAAGGCTTTGCCGCGGCCGATTCCGGTGAGCATGGCGGTGCGGAGGGTGTCGGGGTTGGTGATGGTGGCGGTGCCGTCGTAGCGGGTGAGGACAAGGCGGAAGCCGGGTTTGCGTTCGCGGGTTCCGGTGACGGTGGGGAGTTGGAAGGTGGCAGTGGTGTCGATGTCGAGTCCGATGTCGGGGGCGCGGCGGGTCCACCAGGTGGTGATCTCGTCGCCCTTGCAGGGGATGCGGTTGGGCAGGGGCAGGCCGGTGATCTCGTCGAAGGCGAAGCGGACGGAGTTGCCGGCGAGGCGATAGCGGATCTTCTGGCCGGTGGTGAGGCGGTCGAGGTGCTTGTCGAGGGGGAGGGTACGGGTGTTGCCGTAGTGGTCGGGGAGCGTGGTGGGGTCGGGCTTGTCGGTGGTCTGGACGAGTAGGCGCAGGCCGTTGTTGAAGGTGTCGAGTCGCCACAGGAGCCGGGAGTTGCCGCTGGTGGTGTCGGAGTCGGTGAGGCGTGCGGTGCGGTGGTGGAAGCCGTAGCCGCCGTTCCTGAGGTCGGCCTGGACGTCGCGGGATCGGGTGTTGAGGCGGATTTCGGTGAGGTAGGCGCTGGTCATCGGTGTTCCTCTGCGGCCCCGGCGTGCGGGGAGCTTTCGGCTAGTTGGTGTGGTTGTAGCGGTAGTTGTGGAGTCGTTCGTAGCGCTCGCTGGCGTCGTTGCCGACGCAGAGGTCGGCGGGGAGGGTCAGCGCGACACGGGCGAGGGTGCGTTGGCTGAATCGGCGTCGGCCGTGGGGGTTGTCGTTGAGGGTGTGGGTGGCGGTCGGGTCGTCGTGGGCGACGGTGGTGATGGTGACTGTGGTCTTGCCTGCGGGGGCGGTGCGGTCCAGCGGTGCGGTGGCGAGTGCCGTGCTGACGCCGCCGGGGTGGATGCCAAGGTTGTAGGGGGCTGCTGGCGAGCAGGCGCGTCGGCCGAGGAACGGGGTGTAGGTGGGCTGGTCGAGGGCGTCGCTGGCCTTGTGCAGGAGAGCGGTGGGGCCGGTGAGGGCGACGGTGAAGGCGGCGTCGGCGAGGTAGGCGCGACGGGTGAGGACGGCTCCTCGGCGCGTGCCGCCGTCGGCGGAGGGGACGACCTCGGTGGTGGTCTGGCCGCCGATGGTGTGGAAGTCCTCCATGGGTGTGCCCGGTTTGTCGATGCGAATGGTGAGGTCGAGTTGGGCGAGGTCGCCGGGGTCGGCTCCGCGGGGGTGGCCGAGGGCGCAGGCGAGCAGGCCCAGCACGCCGGAGCGGGTGGGGTGGTCGGTGCTGTCGCGGTAGTCGGCGAAGGCTGCGCGTACGCCCCAGGACTGCATGGGCGCGGCCAGGCGCAGGACGAGGACGGGGTCGGTCACTGCTGGGTTCCGAAGGCGGCGTCGAGGATGGTGTCGGTGGCCTGCTCGTAGCTCTCGGTGGCTTGGCCGAGGCCGGGCAGCTTGTCGGTGCCGGTGTGGGCGTGGACGGCGTGGACGAGGCCGCGGCCGGCGGTGAGGCGTTGGATGGTGGCGGCGTATGCGGCCAGACGCTCGGTGGAGGGGGTGGCGTGGCCGGTGTGGCCGCCGCGGATCGGCTTGTCGAAGGCGGTGGAGAGGTTGACGGGCCGGTCGCTGCGGGCGGCGAGGTGGACGAGGTCAGGCAGGGTCCAGGCGGCGGCGTTGGTCTGGCCGGAGTCGGGCAGGGTGTTGATGAAGCCGTCGATGAAGGCGTGGGTGAGTCGGCGGGTGAGGTCGGTGTCGCCGTTGTTGGCGGTGATGAGGGCTTGCAGGTTGATGGTGGCGTAGCGGTAGAAGGTGCCGGCGGTGTGCTGGCTGTCGCCCATCTGTCCGACGTCGGGGATGCCGGGGGTGGAGGCGGCGTAGTCGTCGACCGCGACGAAGAAGTCGACTTCGATGACGGCTTCGTGGGTGGTGAAGGCGGAGGACACCTGGACGCAGGCGTCGCGTTCGGCTCCGTCGACCTCCATGAGGGTGCGGCCGAGCAGGGCGATGGAGCCGTTCGCTTCGGCGAGCCAGCCCTTCATGTGCTTCGGGTCGGCGAGTGTGGTGGGCTCGTCCTTCTTGGCCTTGCTGCGGGACTTGGGCTTCCCGCCGTTGGCGGAGGCGTCCTTGAGGGCGGTCTCGTACTCGGCCTTGAGGCCGGCTGCGACGTTGGCGAGTCGGGCTGCGGTGCTGGCGGGGGTGTAGATGAGGGCGGCGGTGGCGAGGGGGTCCTTGGCCTTGGCTCCTTCGGCGGCTTCCTCGACGCTGCCGACTTTCATGCCGCCGGAGGCGGCGGCGAAGACGTCCAGGGCGGCGAAGGTCGCGAGCTCCGCCTCTTCCGGGGTCGCCTCGCCGGGTGTCTGGGGCGTCCAGTGGTCGCGCAGGAGGATGTCGCGGATCTCGTGGACGAGTCGACGGGTGCGGACGGCGGCTTCCTCGGGGAGGGCCTTCTCGATGTGCTGGCGTACGGGGCGCTTGATGGCCTGGGGGCTGAGCCTGGCGCGGGTGACGCCGCCGATCACCACGGACTTGGGGTTGCCGTCTCCGTCACGGTTGAGGGCGGCCAGGGGGATGGTCTGGATGATGTGCAGGTCCAGGAAGGTGGCGGGGATGGTGGTGGTCATGGCTCACTCGCTGTCGTTCGTGGTGTTGGTGGGGCGGGGCTGGGTGGTGCGGTAGTAGTCCTGTTGCCACTGGGTGCAGGTGCGGCGGCCGGTGAAGTACCAGGAGTCGAGTTCGCGCAGCATCCGTTCCCAGTCCAGGAGGGCGCCGCCGGCGTCGGTCAGGCGCACGGCGCCGCGCAGGTGGGTGTAGGGGCCTGCGGTGGTGTAGGTGGTCAGGCGCCGCAGGGAGGATTCGGTGGTGGTGGCGGACACGGTGCGGGAGGCGCGTGCGAGCGCGTCGCCGATGCTGATGCCCGTGCCGATGCCTGCGCGGCTGGTGGTGGTCATCAGGGCGGCGACGGTGTAGTAGGCGCGTTCCCGTTGCGGGTGCAGGCCGTCGGGCAGCCAGGTCGCGACGTAGGGGTGCATGCCGCCTTGGGGCTCGCCGTTCCACGGGCGTAGGCCGGTGGTCAGGGCGCGCCGGGCGGCGCCGTTGTCGCGCAGGAGGGCGTCGATGCGGTCGACGAAGCGGCGGGCGTGGGTTTGCGGCGCGTCCGGCGGGCTGGTGGTGAGGTCGGTCACGGGGTGGATTCCTTGCGGGGCAGGGGGAGCAACGCGCGGGCCTGGGCGACTCGGCGGGTCGAGGAGGGGCTGCGCGTGAGGGCGGTGGTGAGGTGGTCGAAGGCGTCGAGGGCGGCGTGGCGCATGCGGTTTTGGGCGCTGGTGAGTTGGCCGGTGTTGTAGAGGTGCCAGAAGGCGGCGTCGGCGCGGGGCCAGTAGTGGACGGCGGTGCGGGCTTTGCGGTTGGCGGTGTCGGTCTTGTCTTTGGGGCGGTCGTTGAACGCGGCCGCGAGGGCGAGGTCGAGCCGCCAGGCGGCGGTGTCCGCTTCCTTGACGGCGTCCTCGACGAGTTCGGCGGTGTCCGGGTCGTGCTGGGCGCTGTGGGCGAGGAGCGGGGGCGTGGTGGTGGTCCACCACTGGCTGTCCCTGTTCTGGGCGCGGTCCTGCTGGGCGCCGACGACGCGCAGGCGCAGGGTGTCCAGGACGTGGTCGGGCAGTTTGTCGCAGGCGGCCAGTACGAGGGGGCGGGTGGGGGCGTTGCGCTTGGTGTCGGGGCGGTTGTCGGGGTCGCTGAGGAGGACGTCGAGGTCGCGGAAGAGGTGTCGGCCGCCGTCGGCCTCCACGGCGGCGCCGGGGCGCTGGGTCTTGGTCGATCGCCGGTAGGACAGGTAGGGGTCGGGGTGGGCCTCGACGTACTCGGTCTTCTCGCCGCCGGTCGTTTTCGGCGGGTTGCGGGCGCCCCAGGTGATGGTGCAGTCGGTGGCCTGCTGTGCGTCGGGGCTGGGGGTCAGCAGGATGGCGTGGCGCATGCGGCCGGTCAGCAGGGAGACGGGGCCGCGGGGGTCGGGGGCGGGTTGGGTGGGGTCGGAGCGTTGGTCGCGTTCCCAGATCGCTTCGTCGGGGTGGGCGCCGGCATCGGGCATGGCGGGCGGGGTGAGGTGGGCGAGGAGTGTGGTGTGGAGGGTGGTGCCGAGGGGGTGGTAGCCGACGGTGCCGCGGGCCGGCGCGGCCTGGCAGCCGGTCTGGGTGGTGACACCGTTGTGGGAGCGGGTGGTCACCGTGCCTCCTGAGCCGTAGTAGGCCCACATCGCCAGTTGCAGGGCGGCTTCCGCCGACGGGAGGGGCTGCTGGGAGTGGTCGCCGTGCTTGCTGGCGAACCAGGGCCGGGCGCTGCCGGACGCTCCCCCGATGACGAGCTTGTTGATGCCGAAGGTGTCCTTGCAGTCCGCGGCGACGCGCGGGTCCTGGAGGAAGGGCCGGACGGGGTGGTAGAGCCCGAAGCGGTCGTGGTGGCGCGCGAAGTACTCCCTGGTGCTGTCAGGGTCGAAGGGTGTGCCGAACTGGCGGTTGCGGCGCCGGTGCCAGCCTTCGGCGTTTTCGGCGTCCTGGAGCCGGTCGAGGCCGGTGATGCGGTAGGCCATGGCGGCGAGGAGCCGGTAGAGCGCGCCGTAGGCCGCCGGGTAGGGCAGGGCGAGGTCGACGATCCGGTGCGCGTCGAGGAGGGCCTGCTGGAATCCGACGGGGCGTACGAATCCGTCGTTGTACAGGCAGTCGGCCCATGGTTCCTGGGCGAGGTCGAAGTCGGGTGGGGCGTTCACGTTTCTACTCCTGGGCAACGGGCGCCTGGACGATGAGGCCCAGGCGGCTGTCATAGGACACTGTGAACCCTCCCACTGACAACTCGCCTTGCCCGCAAGGGTGTTCGATGATAAGGACGTCCTTTAGCCTGCGATCGGCAGCCCAGCCGGGCAGGCGTTCGGCCAGGGTTGGCAGGGCACGCTGCCAGTGCTCGCGCCGTACGGACAGCAGGCGTTCGCGGACCGGGCGAAGGTCAGCGTGTTGCCGTTCCGGGAGTGTGAGGTTGCCGTCCCTCTCCAGGCCCAGGTGCCCTCCGGGTTGCGCCCACAGAGGCAGGACGGTGACGCTGTCGAGGTTGTAGCGGGTCGCGGCCTGCTCCTCGGTCATCGACAGTTCGGTGAGGTCGAACAGGTCCACCAGGTCTCGCGGGTGGGGGATCATGACCGGCTTTGCCGCGTTCTCCATCGCCTGCTCCCCCGCGAGGTGGGCGCGGATGTCCCGGTCCGGCACGTCGGTGTCCCAGCCCGCACAGACCGCGTCCACGAGCTTCTGGACATCACCGGGGACGGCGATCGGCCCGTGGGCGGTGAGGAGTTCACGGGTGGAGCGCATCAGGGCCCGCCCGTAGACCGTCCTCCAGCGGCCGTCGTCCGGCGATCCGTCCGCGCCATAGGGCACCAGGACGGTCACAGGAACGCGCACGTCGTCACCGTCGTGGTGGCGAAGTCCGCGGCCGGCGCGCTGGATGAGCTGCGCGATCGGCGCGAGGTCGCTCACCACGTGGTCCAGGCTGAGGTCCAGCGACTGCTCGCACACCTGGGTACTGACCAGCACGGCGCGCCGGGGCCGCTTGTCGCGGTTCTTGCCGAACGCCTCCTCGACGCGGAGCGTGCGGCGGCGCCGGTCGAGGACCCGGTAGCGGGCGTGGACAAGGAAGACCTCCACGTCCTGGTCGAGCAGCCGGTCGAGGGCGGTGACGGTGTGCTGTGCGGAGCGGACCGTGTTGCACACCACCAGCGTGCAGAAGTCGCCAGCCTGTTGGTGCATCAGATCGGTGACGAACCGGGCGCGGGCCTCGTCCGCCGCCGGGATGCCGGCGTCCTGCTTCGGCTTGTTCGAGCCGTGGAGTTCCACCAGGTTGACGTCCAGCGTGCGGGGCCGGCTGGTGGTGATGCGGTTCGACCTTGTCGGCGTGCCGGTCGTCCCGTCCACGTACAGCCAGCCCGGGTACACCGGCTCGACGTCGGGCACAGGGGCGCCGGGGGCCGATCCGGACAGATAGGCGGCCGCCAGCGACCGTGCCACCGAGGCTGGCACGGTCGCCGACATCAGCACCACCGGCACCCTCATCGCGCCCCACCAGGCCAGGGCCCGGCGCAGCAGCGACTGCATGTACGGGTCGTAGGCGTGGCACTCGTCCACGAGCAGGACCTTGCGGGTCAACCCGCCGAGTCGCAGGGCATTGTGACGCACTCTCAGCACTGCGGCGAGGACCTGGTCGATCGTCGAGACGCTGATCCCCGCCAGCACCGCCCTGCCACGTTCTTCCAGCCACGCGGAGGGCAACGTGTCCAGGCCGCCCTCGTGGGTCAGCACGCGCGAGGTGTCGCGGTTCCAGCCGGCCTGGCTGTGTGCCAGCGTGACCGGGGAGGACGCCGCCAGTGCGCGACCCGCCCACGTCTGGACCCGCCGGTGGGAGGCGTCCGTGGTGGCCATGGTCGGCAGTGCGACGTGGACCCCGATACCGGGCCCGCCCAGCCACCTTGCTCCCCACAGGCCGCCCTCGGTCTTACCGCTGCCCGTCTCCGACATGATGATCAACAGCCCCGCGGCGCCGGGCACCGCGCAGCGCGGCAAGCCCTCGAGCAGCGATGCCTGCATGGGGTTGGGGTCGAAGTCGAACCAGTCCCGGAAGGTCATGTGAGTGGGGTTTCCTTCCACTGCGGCACCAGCAGGCCGGCGTCGTCGATCAGCGCGGGCGCGGCTTTCATCGCGCGGTCCCAGTGCCCTTCCAGGGAGCCGCCGCCGGCTTCCCCGATCGCATGCAACTGGGCCTCCACGTGGCGCTCCTGGGAGGCCAGCCAGTCGGCGAGCACGACGACCTCCGTCGCTAGAACCGCTGCTTCGGCGGACAGCATTGGCGGCGCAGCCGGGCGCTCCACCGCATCAGCCACCGCCGCCAAGTGCAGTCGGCGCTGCCTGTCCCATTCGCCGCCACCCAGCTCTCTGTCCCGGATCGCCGCCGAGCGCAGGGCCCGCCGCGAGGGCGGAGCCGGGTACCGGCCGTGGTGCCCCGCGAGCATCTGCGCGACCCGCCGGGCCGGCGACGCCAGAGCCAGCCCGCCGCCATCGGCGTCGTAGCCGAGAGCAGGAAGAGCATGCGCGAGGAAGAGATGGGTCACGTGGCCGTGCGACGACACGACACCGGCATCAAGCGGGTCATAGCCGTGAAGGAACTCGTACGCCTCAGCGTCCTTGCGCTGGAAGCCGCCGATCTTCCCCACGTCATGCCAGCCGGCCCAGCATGCGAGCAGCGCCCGAGCGCGTTCGCTGTCCTCGACTCGGTCCGGATCCAGACCCATGCCGGCCACCAGAACGCGGCGCTGGAGATCCACCAGGTGAAGATCCCAGGCCCACCATGCCACCGCTGCCACATCCAGCAGGTGGCCCACCAGCGGATACACCACCCCTGGTGGCAAGCCCTCCGACTTCCCCCACAAGGCACAATCAAGGCCACCACACGGCTGAGATCCCAGCAAGGCCTCACAGTCAAATAGCACGTCGCGGATCGTAGACCGAGCCACTGACAACGCCCCTGCAGAGCTTATTGACGTATCGTCATGTATGGACGAGGCAACGATCCACCCGGGCCGCCAAGACGTCGAGCGGTGCTCCGCCACCCGCACCCCGGATCACGCACAGCTCCTTGACAAGGCAAAGAAGAAGCAAAGTCACTACAACACCCCAGGTCGCGAAGCCTCCTCCCCGCGCAGACGGGGCTGCTCCGGAGGGATTACCGGAGGGGTGCGCCTCGACCGCCTCCTCCCCGCGCAGACGGGGCTGTTCCGCCGCCGGACCTGTGCACCACGCTGACCGAGGCCTCCTCCCCACAGACGGGGCTGCTCCGCCGACGATCTGGTTGATCTGCGGGTGGACCTCCTCCCCGCACCGACAGGGCTGCTCCACAGGGGGACGAGGTAGCCGGTGACGTAGAGCTCCTCCCGCCCGCGCAGACGCGGCCGAGGTTGATGTCGGCGACTTGGCGGTGCCGGTCCCGGGCGGTCGTGACAGCTTCGGCGATGGCGCGCTGCGGGTGCGGTGTTGGCCTGATGGCCCTCGGTCACACAAGGCTCGAGCCCGCAACGGGCTGGGGGTGGCCGGGCTGTTGGCAGCCCCAGCACCCCAGCCTCTCCATTCCCCCCGCAGGATGGGCATACCAAATCTGGCAGGCTGGAATTTTGGATCGTCGAGCTGCATCTGCTCCGCCGGGCGCGGGTCCTACACGGGCCACTGGCCGACGCGAACGGGTTCGGGACACAACTTGATCCCGGTGTTGGCGTCCACCCGCGCCACCATGTCGGCGAGGACCTGGGCGACGGCCGTGGCCGTGGTCTCGCCGCGGGCCGTAATGGCCAGGGTGCGCCGCTGGGAGCAGCGGATGCCGTCGGCGATCCGGTATCCGGGGTGGCAGCCGATGAGTTCGAGCAGCCAGCCGGCGCTCATACGCCAGCGGCCGTCGATGCCGGTGTGGACGGGGCATCCGGCGACGGACCAGCGGGCGGCCTGGTCGGGTGTGACGGGCGGGTCGAGGAAGGCGGAGCCGACTTGCCGGGCGTCGGGGCCGTCCGGGTCGAGGAGCAGCCCGCGGTGGTGGCGGTCGGCGAGGACGGCCGTGGTGGTCTCGGCGAGCGGGGGCCGGGTGCCGGCCGGGACGCCGAGTTCGCGTGCGAGGCGTCGGCAGGTGATGGGTGCGGCGGTGTCGGTGCGGGTGAGGTGGAGGGTCGTGGACAGGATGGTCCAGCGGCCGGGTTCCTGCTTGAAGCGGCTGTGGCGGTGGCCCAGTTGGCATTCCTGGGCGGGGAGGGTCCGCATGAGGCCGGCGTGCCAGTCCCAGGCGTGCAGGTGGTGCAGGGTGTCGGAGATCTGCTGCCCGTACGCTCCGGCGTTGTGGACGGGGGCGGCCCCGGCGGTGCCGGGTATGCCGGCCAGGTACTCGATCCCTGCGAGGTGTTCGGTGGCGGCCCAGGCGGTGAGGTCGGTGAGCGGGTGGCCGGCGGCGACGGTGACGGCGACCGTGGTGTCGTCCACTCGCTTGGTGGTGATGCCGCGGGTGTTGATGACAGCGACGGTGCCGGGGTGTCCGGTGTCGGAGGCGATGACGTTGCTGCCGTGGCCGAGGGTCAGGGGGCCTCGTGGCCGTGGCGGGTGATGCCATGGACGAGGTCCGGCCAGTCGTTGGGGTCGGAGATGGTCAGGGTGTCGCCGGTGGGGCCGCCGAGGCGCAGGGTGGTGAGGGAGGCCAGGGTGCGACGGGGCACGGGGGGGCTCCTAGGGGATGAGCTGGTCGGGCTCGGCGGCCGCCGTCGGCGGCTGGGCGCCGGTACTGGCCTGGTGGTCAGCGGCGAAGGCGAGCAGCACGATGACCGGCAGGTGGAGGGCGGCCCACAGGCCGGTGAGGAGGGCGTCGAAGCGTCCGTGCGGCGCGGCGGCGTGCCTGGCGCAGGCGGTGTTCAAGGGGGTGCTGTGCTTGGGCATGTGAGGCCTTCGGCAGCGGGTGGGAGGTGCGGACGTTCCCAGTGAACTGCCGGGCCGGGGGCCGGATCCGTAGTCGGGCTACGGGCCGTAGTGCGGCTACGGGTCAGACGGTCCGGATGCCTGCTCGGGCGGCGAAGTCCCGCACGCCGGGCAGCTTTCGGTCGTGCTTCAGCAGGCCGCCGGCCAGGCCCCGGACGGCGCCTCGGTGGATCTCTTGCGGGGCGGCCTCCTCGGCCGCGAGCAGGGCCTTGAAGCACTGTTCGGGCTTGCCCCACTGGTCGAACGCGCGGGCGACGTCGGTGAAGAACCTGGCCTGCCGCTCGGCGGTCGGCAGGGCGGCCGGGTCGATCGTGGAGGCCAGTTCGATTGCCTTTCCGGCGTCGCCGAGCTCGTAGTGCACGGACAGCTCGTGCAGGGCGACGCCCTGGATGCCGTCCACCAGGCCGGAGGTTCGGCCGGCGGCTGCCGCGCTGTCCGCGGCTTCCCGGATCAGGGCGTGCGCGTAGGCGCGGTCGCCGGACTTGGCGGCGGTGTAGGCCGCGGTGGCGTACAGGTCTCCGCGCAGGGCCAGTCGGGCGGTCTCGGGCACCGTGTTGTCGGCGAGTAGTTCCTCGGCGGCGACCACGACGATGTCGGTTGCGCGGGCCAGGCTGCCCTGGCGGCGCCAGGAGCTGGAGACCATCCTCTGGGCCTCGGCGACCACGAGGGGGTCGCCGCCGGCCCGGGCGGCGGTGAGCGCGCGGTCGGCGGTGATGGCCACCAGGTTGTTGTCGCCGATCTTGATGCACAGCCGGACCGCGATGTTGTAGAGCTGGGCGACGTTGCGGGCCCGCTCCTCGGTGCTGCCGACCAGCTGGGCGGCGGCGATCCGGCCCGGCAGTGCTTCGGCGAGCGCGTCGTACCGGGCCTCCTTGAACTCGCGACGGGACGTCAGGAGCGATGTGGCGACGGACTCGTGTGTGGGTTCGCAGCGGGGTGTCGGAATTCGGTCCGCTCCGTACAGCAGGAGGTCTTCCAGCCCGGTCAACGGGGCCTTCTCTTCGGCGTGCGCGGCTTCCTGGCCGGCAGCAGAGGCGAAGAGGGCGGCAGTCGCCAGGGTCAGGAACGGGCGGCGTCGCACATCGTCCTCCTCGGCAGCGGAAGTGCTCGCCAGCGTAGCCGAGGCCGACTTCCGGGCGCGGGATCTTGGCCGATCGGCAGCGGGCTGCGGCAGAGCCAACAACTCTCCGAGGTTACTGCCCAGCACCTCGGCGAGACGCCGCAGCAGCGCCAGGTCCTTGACCCCTTGGATGTCGCGTTCGACCTGGGACATCCAGTCCTCGCTGCGGTTCACCTCGTGGGCCAGGCGCAGCTGCGTCCAGCCCTTCGCTGTGCGGCGCAGCGCGATGAACTTCCCGAACGTGATGCTGGGCTTCACACTGGCCCCGGCTTGAGTATCCGTTCCGCCACGGAACGCCACGGTATCGAGTGGTGGGCTTGCCCGTACCCCTCTCGGGAGAACGGGCTCCCGCACCGTTCCCCGGATGTGCCGCCGTTGCGCACGGGCACCGGGAACCGCGCCTGGTTCACGCCTGCTTGGCCGGTAGCGACATCTCCGCGATCCGACCGAAGGCGGCGCCGATGCGCTGCGCCTAGAGGCTCTGAGGACCAGACTGACTGCCGTGACGCTATAGACCGAGGGCCTGACCAGGCATGAGCACCGGGCCCGGCCGTGTGTCACGGCCCGGCCTGCGGGTTGGTGGTCTCGATCCGCTGGTCGAACGTCACGCTCACGACGACCTGATAGGGCACGTCGTGATTCGATCCGTCCGGCAGGACGATTCGCGCGTGGCCCTGCTGCCAGATCCGCTTCCACGCGAGAACCACCTGCACGGCAGTGCGCTCGGGCACCGTAACGGTGATCTCCTCCTCGAACAGGTGCGTCGCGCCGATGGCGAGCGAGAGATTTCGCTGCAGTTCCTGCTCGATGCCGGTCTTCGTCGAGAGCCACAGCAGGTTGACGCCCGCTTCCCCCGTCGCGGCCCGGCGTCCCTGCTCGGCGACCGAAAGGGTGCGCGTCCATTCACGACTAGCCTTGAATGTGCGGGTGACCGGAGCGGGGCCAGAGTGGTTGTCGATGATCCTCACGTCCTGGCCCAGCGCCTCTTCGAATCGCGATGTCTGATACACCTCTAGGACTCGCAGCTCTGACACCGCTGGTGCGTCGCCCTGGCGGACGAGCGTCACCTCTCTAAGGTCGTATCGTTCCAGTCCCTCATGGCTACGAGTTGCAACGTCGCAATCAAAGGCGGCAACGTCTCCTGGTGAGACATGGAACTGGACCAGTTGGCTAGGCAAGAACAGCCGGCGGTTGAATACCTTAAGGACTGGCCCAACCCCCGTAGGGCGCGCTTGGATGCTATGGGTACCCGGGCCGATTGGGTACACGGCTCGTCCATACGAAGCGACCCTGCCGACACGAGCACCATTGATCAGCACCACGCAGGTGACTTCCGTTCGGTTGTGCAAGTGCACGCTCGCACCTACAGCTGGAGAAGCGCTCGCCGCCTGGTAGTCCACACCGCCAGTATGCCGACCAATGTGCCAAGTGGCGTTAACCTCTTGAGAGTTTGCCACTTGCGACCGTTGTGCACGGGCACCCGGGACCGCGCCTGGTTCACGCCTGCTTGGCCGGCGGCGAGGCGGCGGCGTTCGTCGACGAGGGTTTCGAGGGCTTCGGAGTACTCGTCGTCGCCGCCGGGGTAGTCGAACAGGTTGCGGCGTTTCTCCTCGCGCAGGTCGCGCATGGCCTGGGTGACGTGGTTGAGCTGTTCGGTGTGGTCCTCGCCGGGGATGAACCTGCGCACCGTCATCGCCAGCCCGGCGAGGCGATCCACGAGGGCGGAGATCGCGGCGGTGACGCGCTCGCCCTTGACGGACTGGCCCTTGCAGGCCGGTTTGCCGGCCGTCTTCGCGCAGCGGTAGTACTCGTAGATGCGACCGTTGTTGGCGAGGTTCACCTGCCGGTAGAACCGGTCCCCGCATCGGTCGCAGTGCGGCACGCCCAGCCAAGGCGAGGCGCCGTTCGAGCGCTCCTTCGTGATGGACCGCTCGTCCATCGCGGCCTGGACCGCGGCCCACTCCTCCTCCGTGAACAGCGGCTTGGCCATCTGGATCGGCAGGCCCTTCGCGTCGCGGGCGATCTTGCGCGCCTTCACCGAGCGGCCGGTCAGCTTCAGGCCCATCGTCGCCGGCGAACGCAGGATCTTCCCCACACTGGTCGGGTTCCAGTGGTTCGATGGCGGCGTCTTGCGCTTGCTCGTGTAGGACTCGCCCTGGTTCTTGTACGCGTGGGTCGCGGGGGTGTCGAAGCCGGCTACTTCCAGGGCCGTGGCGATCATCCACTGGCTCCGCCCCTCCCGGAGGAGCTTGCCCATGTACCTGACGGCTTCGGAGGTCACCGGGTCCGGTTCAAGGGTTCGTCCTCCGCCGGGACGGTCGACGATCCGGTACCCGTACGGCGGCTGTCCGCCCGCCCAGCGGTCGGTCTTCCGCAGGTGTTTGTGTGCTGCGGTGACACGGGCCTTGATCCGCTTGAGCTCCATCTCCGCGAAGATCGAGGCCAGCATCAGGAAGACCTTCGCCAGCTCGTTCCCGAACGACGACTCGTGGCCCTCCCGGTAGTCCAGGGTGATGCCGTCGTCGGTGAAGACCAGGACCTTGTGGTTCGCCTCCGCCCAATGGGCGACGTCTGCGCAGTCCTTGGCGGAGCGGAACGCCCGGTCGACCTTGGCCCACACCATCGCGTCCCACTCGCTCTGGCGATCGGTGAGCCACGGCCCGAGGTCGGGACGCTTCCAGGGCGTGATCTCCGCGGAGACGTCCAGATCCTCGAAGGACCCGACGATCTCCCACTCTTTCGAGAGCGCGTGCCGCGTCGCCGACTCCGCCTGCACCAGGTGAGAGACCTTGCCCTCATCCCCGTGGGTGTCCGAGACACGCGAACCCACCACCGCCCGAACCGGCGCCAA
>NZ_JBHZCY010000022.1:0-55476 GCF_042786665.1 Kitasatospora sp. NPDC059146
GTGACGGTGACGGCGGTGCCGCTGCGGCGCACCTGGTGCGGCGAGCCGACGGAGTACGAGGCGAGCGCGAGCCCGGCGCTGGGGCCTGGAAGCCGTCGTCGGGCCGGCCGGTGGCGCCGTGTTCGACGGCGTTGGCGCAGGCCTCGGTGAGGGCGACGCCGAGGTCGTCGGCGATCTGGGGGTCGACGCCCGCGGTCGCCATGGCACCGAGCAGGATGCGCCGGGCCAGCGGAACGCTGGCCGGGTCGCGCTTGAGGTGCAGAGTCCACCAGATGTCCACGGGAGGTCCCTCCTGGCTGCGGCTCCACATACAACTAGGTATCTCCGGGCGATTCGGCGGTGAACCGTGCCCGGGGGCGGCTACCGCCCGTTCGGCGGATGGACTGGGGACGGGGTCTGTGCCGAAGGGCGCATGCGGTGGGGTGCACGCCGCGGCCGAACGGGGCATTCGTAGGGATTTCCCACCCTGCCCGTGTCGGCGGTGTACGCGATGAGATGATGGCCCGGCCATGACTGCCCTCCCCGCCGCCCCGTTCCAGGGCACCCCTGTCTTCGAGCGAGCGCAGCCGGCTCGGCCGGTGGGGGCCGCCTGGGACCTGCGGCTTGCCCGGGCGGTCCCGTTCGCGCTGGTGTGCACGCTGATAGCGGCCGCCGGGCACGCGCTGGCGGGTGGCGGGAACGTGCCGCCGGTCGCGCTGGCGACGGGCTTCGCCGCGGTGCTGGTGCTCGCGGTGGCGTGCGGCGGGCGGGAGCGTTCGCTGGTGGCCATCTCCGGTGCGCTGGGCGCGGGTCAGCTGGGGCTGCACTGCCTCTTCCACGGCCTGGGCGGCCACGGGATGCACGACGGCGTGCCGATGAGCGTGCCGCAGGCGGCCGGGCGGCTGATCTGCAACGAGGCCCGGCCGGGCACCCTGGTGGGCCTGCCCGCCGGCACCTCGCCGGAGCAGCTGGTCTCCTCGGCGGGTCTGGACCCGCACGCGTACGCCGCCGTGCCCTGGTGGCAGCAGGGCGGAGTGCTGGGGATGACGCCGTCGATGCTGGCCGGGCACCTGGCCGCCGCGCTGGTGGCGGGCTGGTGGCTGCGGCGCGGCGAGGCGGCGCTGTGGCGGCTGCTGCGGGTGGCGGCGTCGGCGGCCCGGGAGCACTGGGCGGAGCCGCTGCGCTCGGCGCTGGTGCTGGTGGCCGCGTTGCTGGGCGGTCTGTTCGGCGTGGCCGGTCCGGTCCGCCGGTTCGGTGCGGGGGGCGGCGGGAGCCGGCTGCCCGCGGGCGCGGTGCTGCGGCACAGCGTGGTGCGGCGCGGGCCGCCGTGCGGGGCCTTCGCGTACTGATCCGGCGTTGGCGCGCACCCCGAGGAGGGGTGTCGGCCGACCGGGTGCGGTGCGCGGTGTCCGGGCCGTTCCGTCCGTCCACGGCGACGGCGGCCCCTGGTCCTGCCCCCCACGTCCGCGCGTGCAGCCCGCCGCCGAGAGCGGCGGTCACGTGCCGAGCTCCGATCGGAGACCCCCCATCATGCGTTCCCTTCCCACCCGCCGTCTCGCCGCCGTCGCCCTGACCGCCGCCGCCTCGGTGGTGGCGCTGGCCGGCCCCGCCTTCGCGCACGTCACCGTGAACCCGGGTTCGGCCGCGCAGGGCGGCTACACGGCCGTCGACTTCCGGGTGCCGAACGAGAGCGACACGGCGAGCACGGTGAAGCTGGAGGTCAACCTGCCGCTGGACCACCCGCTGGCCTCGGTCCGGACCCTGCCGCTGCCGGGCTGGACGGCCGCCGTCGAGAAGGCCAAGCTCGACAAGCCGATCAAGGTGCACGGCAGCGACGTCAACGAGGCCGTCTCCAAGATCACCTGGACCGCCGACCCGGGCACCAAGATCGCCCCCGGCCAGTTCCAGGAGTTCCGGGTCTCGCTCGGCCCGCTGCCGACCGACGCCGACAGCATGGTCTTCAAGGCCCTGCAGACCTACGACAACGGCGACGTGGTCCGCTGGATCGACGAGGCCGCGGCCGGCCAGCCCGAGCCGGCCCACCCGGCCCCGGCCCTCAAGCTCACCAAGGCCGCCGGTGACGACCACCACGGCGCCTCCGCCACCGCCTCCCCGGCCGCCGGCGCCCACGGCGACAGCTCCGACCACGCCGCCTCCGCCGGCGACGCCAAGTCCAGCGACGGCACCGCCCGTACCCTCGGCGTGGTCGGCATCGTCGTCGGCGTGATCGGCACCGCCGTCGGCGTGCTCGGCCTGCGCCGCAGGAACAGCGGCTCCGCCTCCTGACCCCTCGCCGGCGGGGCCGTACCCCTCCCGGTACGGCCCCGCCGGCGGTCCACCGCGTCCGATCGGAACCACCATGCCCCGCACCGCCCGCTCCACCCGACTGGCCGGCGCCGCCGCCCTCGCCTTGGCCGCCGCGCTGACCCTGTCCGCCTGCGGCTCCTCCGGCGGCGGTTCGACCGCCGCCAAGGTGACCCAGCAGAAGGAGGACACCCCGTACCAGGGCACCAAGCTGGCCAGGAACTTCGAGAAGCCGGACCTCCAGCTGACCGACACCTCCGGCCAGCCGTACGACCTGCGGCAGCAGACCAACGGCAGGGCCACCCTGCTGTTCTTCGGCTACACCAGCTGCCCGGACGTCTGCCCGACCACCATGGGCGACATCGGGGTCGCGATGAAGGCCCTCCCGGCGGAGGACCGGAAGAAGGTCAACGTCGTCTTCGTCTCCACCGACCCCCAGCGCGACACCCCCAAGGTGCTGCGCACCTGGCTGGACTCGATGGGCACCGACTTCATAGGCCTCACCGGCGACCTGGCGAAGGTGAAGACCGCGGCCAAGTCGCTCGGCATCATGATCGAGGACCCGGTGGTCAACGCGGACGGCACCGTCACCTCCACCCACGGCGCGCAGGTGCTGGCCTTCCTCCCCTCGGACGACAAGGCGCACGTGCTCTACATGAGCGGCACCGAGGAGAAGACCTACGAGCACGACCTGCCGCTGCTCGCCAAGGGGGTCGCGGCGTGATGGCGGCGAACCGACGGTTCCGCCGCTCGGCCCTGGCCGGGGCGGTGCTGGCGACGGTCCTCGGCGGCGGCGCGATACTCGCCGCCTGCGGGACGGGCGGCCCGGACGGCGGCCCGTCGGACGCCGGTCCGGCGAAGCTGAGCGTGGCCGACTCCTACATCCCGCTGCCCCCGGCGGGCGGGATGGGCGCCGGCTACCTGACCGTCCGCAACGACGGCGGGCCGGACCAGCTGCTCAAGGTCACCAGCCCCGCCGCCGGGTCGGTCACCATGCACCGCTCGACCGCCTCGACCATGGAGCAGGTCAACAGCCTGGACGTGCCCGCGCACGGCGCGCTGCAGCTCGCCCGCGGCGGCACCCACCTGATGATCATGGACTGGCAGAAGGCCCCCGCCCTGGGTGACGAGCTGGAGCTCGACCTGACCTTCGCCAAGTCCGGCACCATCTCCGTCAAGGTGCCGGTCAAGGAGCTCACCTACCGCCCCGGCCAGAGTTAGGGGACCCGCCAGCATGGAGAAGGCCGCCCACCCCCGCAGCGCGTCACGGCCGCCGGCCGCGCGCCGCCGGAGCGTCCCGCTGCGCATCGCCGCGGCGCTGGGAACGCTCGGCACGCTGCTCGCGCTGATGCTCGCCGGCGCCGCCCCGGCGTCCGCGCACGCCACCCTGGACTCCACCGACCCGTCGCAGAACTCGGTGGTCGCCACCGCCCCGCCGGCGGTGACCCTGACCTTCAGCGAGGCGGTGTCGCTGTCGAGCGACTCCGTCCGGGTGCTCGACCCGGCCGGCAAGGCCGTGGACACCGGCAACCCGGCGCACGCCGACGGCAAGGGCAACACCGCCCGGGTCGGCCTCAGCAGCGGCCTCGCCAACGGCACGTACACCGTCGCCTGGCGGGCCGTCTCGGAGGACTCCCACCCGGTCGGCGGGGCGTTCACCTTCTCCATCGGCGCACCCTCGGACACCTCGGTGTCCACCACCGCGCTGCAGGGCGCCAAGGCCGACGGCTTGGTCGCCGCCCTGTACGGCACGGGCCGCACCGTCGCGTACGCCGCCTTCGCGCTGCTCGCCGGGGTCGCCGCCTTCGTCCTGGTCTGCTGGCCGGCCGGCGCCGCCCGGCGCCCGGTGCAGCGGCTGCTGATGACCGGCTGGACGGCGCTGCTGGCCTCGACCGTCGCGGTGCTGATGCTGCGCGGCCCGTACGAGCGCGGCTCCGGCGTCGGCCAGGCCCTCGACCTGTCGCTGGTGCGCGCCACCCTGGACGAGCGGATCGGCACCGCACTGGCGGCCCGGCTGCTGCTGCTCGCCGCGGCCGGGATCTTCCTGTCGCTGCTGGTCGGGCAGTTGGGGCAGCCGCCCAAGCCGGTCGCGACCGCGGGCTCGGGCTCGGGCTCGGGCTCAGGCACGGACGCGGACGCGGAACCGCACGACGACGACACCGAGGCCGCCGAGCTGCACGAGCTGGAGCAGCGGGCCGCCGCACGGCCGCAGCGCGAGGCCCGGATCGGCCTGGGCGTGGCCGGACTGGTGCTCGCGGTGGCGCTCTCCGCGACCTGGGTCGGCGCCGACCACGCCTCGGTGGGCATCCAGGTCTGGCTGGCCCTGCCGTTCGGCATCCTGCACCTGATCGCGATGGCGCTCTGGCTGGGCGGGCTGGCCTCGCTGCTGGTCGCGCTGCGCGAGGGCGTCGGCGCCGAGGTGGTGGACCGCTTCTCCCGGATCGCCTTCGGCTCGGTGGCCGTGCTGGCCGTCACCGGGGTCTACCAGTCCTGGCGGGGCCTGGGCAGTTGGAGCGCCCTGACCGGCACCGAGTACGGGAAGCTGCTGCTGGTGAAGACCGGCTGCGTGGTCGTGATGCTGGGCGTCGCCTGGATCTCCCGCAGCTGGCTGGCCCGGCTGCGCTCGGCCCCGGCCGAGGCGGCGGAGGTCGAACGGGCCGAGGTGCCCGAGCCGGTCGGCGCCGTCGCGCACGGCGAGGACCCGGTCCGGCGGGCCCAGTTGGAACGGCAGCGGGCCGCCGCGCGCACCGCCGGCCGCGAGCGCGGGCTGACCCCGACCAGGGCCGGGCTGCGCCGCTCGGTGCTGGTGGAGGCGCTGGTCGCGGTGGCGGTGCTGGTGGTCACCACGATGCTCACCAACTCCCCGCCCGGGCGGGTCGCGGGCGAGGTCAAGGCGGCCGGCAACGCCGCCCCGGCGGCGGCCGGATCGGCGCCCGCCCCGCAGACCGAGCCCGGCCGCACGGTGGAGCTCAAGCTGCCGTACGACACCAAGGGCCGGACGCCGAACGCCAAGGGCACCGCGACCGTCACCCTCAACCCGGCCCGGACCGGCCCGAACGAGGTCAAGCTCGCGCTGGACGGCGCGGACGGCAAGCCGGTGGACGTCCCCGAGGTGCAGCTGGCCTTCACCCTGCCGGACCGCGACCTCGGCCCGCTGCCGGTCGCGCTCACCGCGGAGGGCACCGGGCGCTGGAGCGGCACCACCCAGCTCCCGCTGGCCGGCACCTGGGTGGTCTCGGTGCAGATCCGCTCCTCGGACATCGACCAGACCACCCCCACCCAGCAGTTCAAGATCGGATGAGCGCGGTGGAGCACGACGAGACGACGAGCCCGGCGGGCTTCACCCGCCGCGCCCTGCTCGGCACGGCCGGCGCCGGACTGCTGGTCGGCACCGGGGCGGGCGCGGCCGGGGCGGTCGCCTACGACGACCGGCCGGGCGCCGGGGCGGGGGCGTCCGGCGGCGCGGCCGGCGCGCTCGGCGCGGGCCGGGTGCCGTTCCGCGCCGAGCACCAGGCCGGCATCCTCGAACCCGCCCAGGCCCGCGTCCAGTTGGCCGCCTTCGACCTGGTCGACGGGGCCGGCCGGGACGGGCTGCGCGCCCTGCTGCGGCGCTGGACCGGGGCGGTCGAGCGGCTGACCGCCGGGGAGCCGGCCGCGGAGTTCGACAACCAGGTCGCCCTGGACGCCGGGCCCTGCTCGCTCACCGTCACGCTCGGCTTCGGCGCCGCGCTGTTCGACAAGGCCGGGCTGGCCGACCGCCGCCCGGCCGCCCTCGAACCGCTGCCCGCCTTCACCGGCGACGCGCTGGACCCGGCGCGCGGCGACGGCGACCTGTTCGTCCAGATCGGCGCCGACGACGCGCTGGTGACGCTGCACGCCCTGCGGACCCTGCAGAAGCTGGCGGCCGGCACGGCGGCCCCGCGCTGGCAGTCGGCCGGCTTCGCCCGCACCCCCGGCGCCGCCGCCCGCCCGGTGACCGGGCGCAACCTGATGGGCCAGATCGACGGCACCAACAACCCCAGGCCCGGCGAGGACGGCTTCGCCGCCAAGGTGTTCTGCGCCCCGGGCGGGGACCAGCCGGCCTGGCTGGCCGGGGGCTCGTACCTGGTGTTCCGGCGGATCCGGATGCTGCTGGACCACTGGGAGGAGCTGCCGGTGGACCGCCAGGAACGGGTGATCGGCCGGCGCAAGTCGGACGGTTCGCCGCTGAGCGCGCCGGCCGGCTCGGGCGAGGGCACCCCGGTGGACCTCGCCGCCCAGGGCCCGGACGGCGCTCTCGCCGTCCCCGCCGACGCCCACGTCCGGGTCGCCGCCCCGGCGGGCAACGGCGGGGCGGCGATGCTGCGGCGCGGCTTCTCGTACCACGACGGGGCGCTGCCGGACGGCTCGCCGGACGCCGGCCTGCTCTTCCTCGCCTTCCAGGCCGACCCGCGCAGGGGCTTCACCCCGGTGCAGCGCAAGCTCTCCCGGGGCGACGGGCTGTCCCGCTTCCTCCGGCACGAGGCGAGCGGGCTGTACGCCGTCCCCCCGGGGGTGCCGGCCGGGGGCTACCTGGGGCAGCAACTCCTGGACGGGTAGCGCCCGCGCGCGAGGAGCGGTCCCGGCCACCGGAACGCGGTCATGCCGGGGCCGCGGACTCGTTATGGTGACTGCTTCGGCACCACCCCGCTCGGGCAGCACCCGGCTCGGGCACCACCCCCCTGGCAACGGAGGCGTCATGTCGGCCACCCGCTACACCTACCTCGGCCCGGCCGGCACCTTCACCGAGGCGGCGCTGCACACCCTGCCCGAGGCGGCGACCCGGGAGCTGGTGCCGCTGTCCTCGGTGGCGCTGGCGCTGGAGGCGGTGCGCGCCGGGGAGGCCGCCGGGGCGTTCGTGCCGATCGAGAACTCGGTGGAGGGCGCGGTCACCGCGACCAACGACGAACTGGCCGCCGGCGCACCGCTGATGATCTACCGCGAGGTGCTGCTGCCGATCACCTTCGCGCTGCTGGTGCGGCCGGGCACCGAGCTGTCCGGGGTCAAGACGGTGACCAGCCACCCGGTGGCCCAGCCGCAGGTGCGCAAGTGGCTGGCGGCCAATCTGCCGGACGCGGTCTGGGAGTCGGCCGCCTCCAACGCGGACGGCGCCCGGCTGGTCGCCGAGGGCCGGTACGACGGGGCGTTCGCGGGCGAGTTCGCGGCGCCGATCTACGGGCTGGACCCGCTGGTCAAGGAGATCGCGGACGCCCAGAGCGCGACCACCCGGTTCGTGCTGGTCGGCCGTCCGGGGCGGGTCTCCTCGCCGACCGGGGCGGACAAGACCTCGATGGTGGTCTGGCTGCCGGACGACCACCCGGGTGCGCTGCTGGAGCTGCTGCAGGAGTTCGCGGTGCGCGGGGTGAACCTGATGCGGATCGAGTCCCGGCCGACCGGCGAGGGGCTGGGCAGCTACTGCTTCCTGATCGACTGCGAGGGGCACCTGTCGGAGCGGCGGGTGGCCGAGGCGATGATGGGGCTCAAGCGGATCAGCCCGCAGGTCCGGTTCCTCGGCTCCTATCCGCGCGCGGACCGGCAGGTGTCCAAGCACCGGCGGCCGGGCACGTCGGACGAGGATTTCACCGCGGCGGCGGACTGGCTCTCCCGGGCACTCGACGGGCGCGGGGACATCTGATTCCCCGAGGTGGGCCGGCTCCGGACAGCCGAGCGTCATCTCGTGTCTTTCCGACCTTTTCCGACCGTTATCGACCGGCCCGACCGAACGCGGCGGGTGACCGTACCGTCATCCACAGGAACGCCGCGCTCCGGGGGCCACTGTCCACAGGCGTCCCCGCTGTCCACAGCCGGAAGTTATCCACAGGCCTGGGGATGAGTCGACAAACCGGTATAGCCATTGCCCAGAACTGGTCGGACCATCGGTTTGCGTCGCAGAGATGACTTATCGGACCAGAGTCACCCGCTTGCCTGCAAATCACCCGTGCGAGTGCTTCAATTCCCTCACCCGAGAAGGTTCATTGAGGTTTGAAACCTCAATTCCCTGGTTTCGATCAGCGGATCCCGATCCCCGCCCCCCATCCACAGGCCCGGGGCCGGGCCTGTGGATAACCCGCCCCCGGCCTGGGGGCGGACGGTTCTCCACCGGAGTTATCCACAGGAACCGGTGGGTTATCCCCAGGGGAAAACCGGTACCGGTGGAGGAACGGCCGCCCGGTACGCTTGGGCCTGTGATTGACCTTCGCCTGCTTCGTGAGGACCCTGACCGAGTGCGCGCCTCGCAGCGCGTCCGTGGCGAGGACGTCGACATCGTCGACGCCCTCCTCTCCGCCGACGAACGGCGCCGGTCCTCGGGCAGCCGCTTCGACGAACTGCGCAACGAGCAGCGGGTGCTCGGCAAGCAGGTCGCCCAGGCCAAGGGCGACGAGAAGACCGCCCTGCTGCAGCGCACCAAGGAACTGGCCACCGAGGTCAAGGCCGCGGACGCCGAGCAGAGCGCGGCCAAGGAGGAGGCGGACCGCCTGCTCCGCTCCCTGGCGAACCTCATCGACCCGGCCGCCCCGGTCGGCGGCGAGGAGGACTTCGTCACCCTGGAGGTCGGCGCCGCACATCATCGAGGGCCACCTCTGCTTCGCGTCCGGCGTGCTCGGGTTCGTCCAACCGGGCTTGCCGGCCGCTGACGGCGAAGTCCATGAGCCCGGCCGCCCCGGTCGGCGGCGAGGAGGACTTCGTCACCCTGGAGGAGATCGGCACCCCGCGCGACTTCGCCGCCGAGGGCTTCGAGCCCCGCGACCACGTCGAGCTGGGCCAGCTGCTGGGCGCGATCGACACCGAGCGCGGCGCCAAGGTCGCCGGTGCCCGCTCCTACTACCTGACCGGTCCCGGTGCGCTGCTGGAGCTCGCCCTGGTCAACATGGCGATCGCCCAGGCCACCGCGGCCGGCTTCATCCCGATGATCACCCCGGCCCTGGTCCGCCCGGCCGCCATGGACGGCACCGGCTTCCTCGGCCAGGCCGCCGAGAACGTGTACCACCTCCCCGAGGAGGACAAGTACCTGGTCGGCACCAGCGAGGTCCCGCTGGCGGCGTACCACATGGACGAGATCATCGAGGCCGACAAGCTGCCGCTGCGCTACGCCGGCTACTCGTCCTGCTTCCGCCGCGAGGCCGGCACCTACGGCAAGGACACCCGCGGCATCATCCGGGTCCACCAGTTCGAGAAGGTGGAGATGTTCGTCTTCACCACGCCCGAGGACGCGGAGAACGAGCACCGCCGCCTGCTCCAGTGGGAGAAGGACTTCCTCAACGCGCTGGAGCTGCCGTACCGGGTGATCGACGTCGCCTCCGGCGACCTCGGCTCCTCGGCCGTGCGCAAGTTCGACATCGAGGCCTGGATCCCGACCCAGGGCAAGTACCGCGAGGTCACCTCGACCTCCAACACCACCGAGTACCAGGCCCGCCGGCTGTCGATCCGGATGCGCGAGGACGGCAAGACCCGCCCGCTCGCCACCCTGAACGGCACCCTGGTCGCCGTGCCGCGCACCATCGTGGCGATCCTGGAGAACCACCAGCAGGCCGACGGCTCGGTCGTCGTGCCCGAGGCGCTGCGTCCGTACCTCGGCGGGCGGACCGTCCTCGAGCCGGTCAAGTGACCTCCTCCACCCACCTGATCGGTGGCGACCTGCCCTACCGGCTGGTCGCCACCGACCTCGACGGCACCCTGCTCACCAGCGCGGAAACCGTCTCCGAGCGCACCCGCGCCGCGCTGGCCGCGGCCACCGGCGCGGGCGCGCTGCACATCGTGGTGACCGGCCGCTCGGCCGTCTGGGCCCGTCCGGTCTTCGACGAGATCGGCTACACCGGGATAGCGGTCTGCGGCCAGGGCGCCCAGGTCTACGACGCCGGCGCCCACAAGCTGCTCACCTCGCTCACCCTGGACCGCCGGCTCGCCGCGGTCGCGATCGAGAAGATCGAGGCCGAGACCGGCCCGCTGGCCGTCGCCGCCAACCAGGACGGCCTGGACGGCCAGGTGCTGGCCGGCCCCGGCTACGAGCTGCTGATCGGCTCCGACCTCCCGGTCGTCCGGGCCGAGCGCGGCGAACTCTTCGCCTCCCCGCTCAGCAAGCTCTACATCCAGCACCCCGGGCTGACCGACGACGGCCTCGCCGAGGCCGCCCGGCGCGCCGCCGGCGACCTGGTCGGCGTGGTGATGGCCGGCCCCGGCGTGGTCGAACTGCTGCCGCTGGGCCTGTCCAAGGCCACCGGCCTGGCCGTCGCCGCCCGCCGCCTGGGCGTGCGCGCCGCCGACACCATCGCCTTCGGCGACATGCCCAACGACGTGCCGATGTTCGGCTGGGCGGCGCACGGCGTGGCCATGGCCAACGCCCACGAGGAACTGCTCGCCGTCGCCGACGAGGTCACCGCGGGCAACGACGAGGACGGCGTCGCGGTCGTCCTGGAGCGCCTCTACCCGACGCGCTGAGCGCCCCCCGGGACACGTTCACGGACGGTTCACCCCCAGTTGTAGGATGACCGGGCACGTGGTTGTAGGATGACCGACGACCGATGAGCGGTGTGCGAAGGGAGGCCCGGCATGAGCGGCGACGGCAACGGCCTGCAGGCGGCCGGGCGGCGTTCCCTGGTGGACACCGCGATCGACCGGCTGCGCGAGCAGCTGGCCGGCGGAGCCTGGCCGGTGGGGTCGCAGATCCCCACCGAGCACGAGCTGGCCGAGCAGCTGCAGGTCGGCCGCAACACCGTGCGGGAGGCCCTCCGGGTGCTGGTGCACGCCGGGATGCTGGTCTCCCGGCAGGGCGAGGGCACCTTCGTACGGTCCACCAGCGACCCGGCGGCGGTGCTCCGCGGCGTCCAGCGCTCGGGCATCCGGGACGTCCTGGAGGTCCGCGCCGCGCTGGAGACCGAGGCCGCCCGACTGGCCGCGCTGCGGCACACCCCCGAGGACGTCCGGCGGATGCGGGCCGCGCTGGCCCGTGAGGCCGAGGTCTTCGCCCAGCACTCCGAGCGGGCCGGCCGCCAGGCCACCGTCGAGCACGACCTGGAGTTCCACACCGCCATCGTCGAGGCCGCGCACAACCCGGCGCTGGCCGAGGTGTACCGCTACTTCGGCGCCTCCGTGCGCGAGGCGATGACCTCAGCCTTCGGCGACCACGAGATGCCCGAGGCGGTCGTGGCCACCCACGAGGCGCTGGTGGACGCCATCGAGAGCGGCGACCCGGACCGCGCCGAGGCGGCGTGTCGGGCGCTGCTCGCCGAGCCCACCGCGGCCGTCGAGCAGCTCCTCGCGGCCATCGCGGCCCGGAAGTAGGACGGCGCAAGCCCCGCTTCCGCACGCAGCCCCGCTGCCTGCTCCCTCCCGTCCTGCCCTCCCGTCCTGCCCTCCCGTCCTGCCCGCGGCCGGTGGAGGCCTCCTCCCGCCGTGCCCGCGCCACCCCCGAGCCCCGGAAAGAACAGCACACCCATGGCCGTCACCCGCGCCCCGCAGCCGGTTGTCACCACTGCCGCCCCGCTCCCCGTCCGCAGCCGGCTGGCCCACCCCGCGCTGCTGCTGACCGGCATCCTGCTGGTCGCGCTGAACATGCGCGCCTGTCTGGCCGCGATCTCCCCGATGGTCGGCGAGATCCAGCGCACCTTCGGGCTGTCCGCCACCGCGGGCGGGCTGATCACCACCATCCCGGTGCTGTTCCAGGGCGTCGGCGCCCCGCTCACCCCCCGGCTGACCCGCCGGTTCGGCACCGAGCGGGTGGTGCTCGGCGCGGTGCTGGTGCTCGGCGCCGGCGTGCTGCTGCGGGTGCTGCCCTCGGTGTTCGCGCTGTACGCGGGCTGCGTGGTGATCGGCGTGGCCATCGCGGTGCTGAACGTGTCGATGCCGGGCCTGGTCAAGCGGGAGTTCCCGGACCGCGCGGCCACCATGACCGGCGTCTACTCGACCACCATGCTGGTCGGCGCCACCCTCGCGGCCGGCACCTCCGTCCCGCTGGAGCACGCGCTCGGCGGCGGCTGGCGGGCCTCGCTCGGCGCCTGGTCGCTGCTCGCGCTGATCGCCGCGGTGGCCTGGCTGCCGCAGGTGCTGCGCTCCCGGCAGGCGAAGGCCGGGGCGGCCGCCCCCGCCCGGGACGACCGGCCCGGAGGGGCCGCCAGGGCCGGCAAGCCGATCGAGGGCATCTGGAAGTCCCCGCTGGCCTGGCAGATCAGCCTGTTCATGGGCATCTCCTCGCTGCTGGTCTACACCCTGGTCGCGTGGATGCCGACCATCCTGGCCGACCACGGCATGGACCGCGGCCGGGCCAGCCTGGTCTTCGCCTACTCCAACCTGGTGCAGGTGGCCGGCGCCTTCCTGGTGCCGCTGATGGCCGGCCGGATGACGAGCCAGCGCGCCCTCGCCGTCACCATGGCCGTCCTGAACGGGCTCGGCATCGCCCTGCTGCTGGTCGCACCGGTCTCCGGCGCCTGGGTGTCGGCGACCATCCTCGGCCTGGCCCAGGGCGGCTCGCTCGGCCTCGGCCTGGCCTTCATCGTGCTGCGCACCGGCACCGCGGCCGGCGCCGCCCAGCTGGGCGGCATGTCCCAGGCGATCGGCTACCTGGTCGCGGCGGCCGGCCCGGTCGGCGCCGGGGCGCTGCACCAGCTCACCGGCGGCTGGGACGCCACCCTGGTGCTGATGCTGGTGCTGGTCCTGGTGGTCGGCGCGGCCGGTCTCGGCGCCGGACGGAACCGGACCCTGTAGGACGCCCCCGCAACGCCGACCGGGCCCGGACTCCGTGGGAGTCCGGGCCCGGTCGCGCGAGGCGCGGCCTACTCCTCGGCGGCCAGGGTCAGCCCGGCCAGCTTCACCGAGGCCAGCACGGTCGCCCCGACGGCGACCACCAGCAGCAGCGGGACGGCCGCCCCGAGCGACACGTCGGCGCCGATCGCGTTGTCCCCCGCGACCGCCTCGGCGACCGCCCGGCCCCACTGCTGGACGCTCAGCGTGCGGGCGCCCTCGACGAAGTTGCCGATCAGCGACTCCCAGATCAGCGCGTACGCCAGCCCGGCCACCACCGCGTGCCGGGTGACCACGCCGAGCAGCAGGAACAGCGCGCTGTACACGGCCCCGGCGACCAGCACCGCGACGGTGTAGCCGAGCGCCACGCCGTCCTTCGTCCCGTACAGCAGCAGCCCGGCGAGCAGCGTCGGGACGGCGGCGAACACCCAGGTGGTGCCGATCGCGACGGCCAGCTTGGTGGTGATGATCTGCCAGCGCGGCAGCGGCTTGGCCAGCAGGTAGACGATCGAGCCGTCGTCGATCTCGGTGGCGATCACCCCGGTGCCGATCACCAGGCCGAGGATCGGCAGCAGGGTGCCGAGGTCCAGCTGGCCGAGGATCTTGACGGTCAGGCTGTGCGCGTCGCCGCTCGACCCGGCGGCGATCGCCGCGACGATCAGCAGCAGGGCCGGGGCCACCAGCAGCAGCGCGCCGCGGCGGCGGCCGAGCAGGCCGCGCAGGGTCAGCCTGGCGACGGTCGGGTTCATGGTCGGTCGACCCCTTCCTGGGTCCGGTGGGTGGCGCGGGTGGGGCCGGGGGTCATGCCGAGACCAGGTAGGAGAAGACGCTCTCCAGCGACTCGTCCGCCGGGGACACGGTGTACAGCCGGATGCCGGCCTCCCGGGCGACCCTGGGCAGCAGGGTGGTGAAGCCCTGGAAGTTCACCGCCTCGATCCGCAGTGCCCGTTCCCGCTCGTCCACCTCGATGCCGGTGGTCGAGCCGTCGGCGATCAGTGCGGCGGCGAGCCGGCGGTCGTCGCTGGAGCGGACCAGGTAGCGGTGCGGCCGGTCGGTCATCAGCCGCCGGATCCGCCGGAAGTCGCCCGAGGCGGCGTGCCGTCCGGCCACCACCACCTCGATGTGCCGGGCCAGTTGCTCGACCTCCTCCAGGATGTGGGAGGAGAACAGCACCGTCCGGCCGTCCGCGCCGAAGCGGCGCAGCAGCTCCATCAGCTGGAGCCGCTGGCGCGGGTCCATGCCGTTGAAGGGCTCGTCCAGCAGCAGCACGGCCGGGTCGTGGACCAGCGCCGAGGCCATCTTGACCCGCTGCTTCATGCCCTTGGAGTACGTCCCGGTGCGGCGGTCCTTGGCGGGCGCCATCTCGACCAGGTCGAGGGCGCGCCGGGCGGCGGCGCCGGGCTGCGGCAGGCCGTGCAGTTCGGCGTTGGCGAGGACGAACTCCCAGCCGGTCAGGTAGTCGTACATCGACTCCCGCTCGGGCACCAGGCCGATCTGCCGGTACACCTGCTGGTTGCGCCAGATCTGCGCGCCGTCCAGGGTGACCGCGCCGCTGGAGGGGGCGAGGAAGCCGCTCATCATGTGGATGAGGGTGGACTTGCCCGCGCCGTTCGGCCCGAGCAGCCCGGTGATGCCGGGGCCGATCGACATGGAGATGTCGTTGACCGCGACCACGTTCCCGAACCAGCGGGAGACCTTGTCGATGGTGATGGTGGCCATGCCGCCCTCTCAGACCTTCTCGTAGCGGCGCAGCAGGAGGCGGTAGGAGCCCGCCACCATCGCCGCGGCGACGAGTGCGAACACCAGCGTGCCGAGCGCCCCCGGGGCGTGCCGGCGGTCGATCCCGGACCCGAGGTCGAAGACCTGGTTGACCAACGCCTCCACCAGGCCGTTCGGCGAGATCAGCGACGTCCACTGGGCCGCGTCCGAGCCGCCCGGGCCGGGGCTGCTGATGCCGACCACGACCGCGGCGAGGGTCGAACTCACCACCAGGTAGCCCATGATGGCGGCCACCCCGAAGCCCCGGCGCGGGGTGCTCGCGGCGATCACCAGGGCCACCGAGGTGGGCACCAGGGCGTAGAGCACGGCCGCCACCAGGCCGTAGAGGAACTGGCCGGTGTTGTGCCCGAAGTCCATCCCGGCGAGCAGCGCGCCCGCGTACAGCACCAGCAACGGGGCTGCCATCAGCAGGAACTGGGCGCAGGCCATGGCGCCGAACTTGGCCCGGACGTAGTCGGCGCGGGTGATCGGACGGGAGAAGTACAGCGGGACGGTGTGGTAGCGGAGGTCCCGGGAGAGCAGCACCGGCGCCTGGGCGGCGAGGAAGATCGACACCACCAGGCCGAGGCTGGAGAGGTAGCCGGCGTACTCGACCGGGAGTTCGTCCCGCTTGAGGTAGACCGCGCCCGCGACGAAGATCATCGCCGGGACGGTGACCACGCCCAGCAGCAGCATCGGCAGCACCTTGGACTTGCCGGAGCGGCCCAGGCCGTAGGCGGCGCGCAGGCTCTGGGTGAAGAGCGAGCGGGTGGCGTAGGCGCGGCCGAGGCGCGGACCGGTGTAGCCGCGGTAGCCGATGTCGTGGATGACACCGGTGTCGGCGGCCCTGGTGTCAGGAGGCTGCGGCATCGTCCGTCCCTCCCCTGCTGCTCCGGTCGTCGCCGTGGGGCGCGTCGTACGCCATGGCATCGGCTTCCTCGTGGTCGGTGAAGAGTTCCGCGACCCGGTGCCGGCGCTGCTCCAACCGGACCAGGCCGAGGCCGAGTTCGGCGACCGTGTCGCGGATGGTGTCGTAGGTGTCCTCGCCGTCCAGCCGGACCAGCAGCAGGTGCGAGCCCTCCGCCCGGACGTCCAGCCCGGTGGCGGCGAGGCGCTCCCGGACGGTGGCGCCGGGCTCGGCGGCGGTGTCCTGCGGGAAGTCGGTGACCTCCACCGCGAGGACGGCGGTCGCCTCGGTGAAGGAGGCCGTGGAGGAGGAGCGCAGCAGCTTGCCGCCGTCGATCACCACCAGGTGGTCGCAGGTCCGCTCCAGCTCGCCGAGCAGGTGGGTGGTGACCAGCACCGAGATGCCGAAGTCGGTGTGCACCCGGCGGATCAGGGCGAGCATCTCGTCCCGGCCGGCCGGGTCCAGGCCGTTGGTCGGCTCGTCCAGCAGCACCAGCTTCGGGTCGTGCACCAGCGCCTGGGCCAGCTTCACCCGCTGCTTCATGCCGGTCGAGTAGCCGCCCATCGGGCGGTACCGCTCCTCGTACAGGCCCACGTGCCGCAGCGTGTCCGCGGTGCGCTCCCGCGCGGCGGTAGCGGGCAGCCCCGCCATCCGCGCCATGTGCACCACGAACTCCGTCGCCGAGACGTCCGGTGGCAGGCAGTCGTGTTCGGGCATGTAGCCGACCTGTTCGCGGATCTCCGAGCCCCGGGTGGCGATGTCCAGGCCGAGCACCTCGCCGCGGCCGGACGTCGCCGGGGCGAGCCCGAGCAGGATCTTGATCAGGGTGGACTTGCCCGCCCCGTTGGCCCCGACCAGCCCGACGACCCCGGGCTGGACCTCGACGGTCAGCTGGTCGAGCGCGGTGACCCGGGGGAAGCTCTTGGTGAGGCCCTCGGTCTTGATGACAGCAGTGGACACGCCCTCAACGTAACGGTCCCGCGCCGCAGGGGCCATGAGCTGGAATGACGAGGCTTCCCGGGGGCGTCTGCTGCTGCGGTATGACGTGGGGACCGATCTCCCCTAAGGGTCGCGGAGCGGGGGTGTGCCCGGGGCGCCGGGGCGCCCACCGTTGAGGCGGGCGGCCCGGCGCCGGGCCTGGCGTCGGCTCAGGAGCTGGGGCGCTCCCACATCTCGACGACCTTGCCGGAGGCGTCGAGGGCGACCTTGTAGGTGCCGCTGTTGCAGGGGTACGAGCCCTTCTGGTTGCCGGGCGTGGCGATGCACTCGTTGATGTGCTTCACCAGCTCGGCGACGACGACGTCCTTCGGGGCGGCCACGACCGACTTGAGGTGGCCCTTGGCGCCGGGGGCGAAGGTCGCGCTCTTGTCGGCGCCCGTCGGTTCGAGGGCGACGTCGTTGACGCCGCAGGCGTCCTTGGTCTCCTTGTAGACCAGCGTCGTCGCGCTGGTGCCCTTCACCGGCTCGATCCACTTCTGCCCGGCGGGCAGCGGCTCGTGGGTGCAGAAGCCCTCCGGGCCGCCGTCGGTGGGCTTGCCGGCCGGGGCGGGCTTGCCCGTCCCGGTGGCCGGGGCCGCGGTGGGCGAGGCCGCCCCGCCGCTGGCCGGGGCGGCGGTCGCGGTGGAGGCGCCGGCCCCCTGGGTCGACGGGTCGTCCGGGCCGCAGGCGGCGAGGCCGAGCGCGGCGGTGGCGACCAGAGTGGCGACGAGCAGTCTCCTGGATGCGGACATGATGAATGAACCCCCGTTTAACGCATGATCAGATAAAGGTGCGGCGGACAGATTAGCGCCTCCCCCGACCGCACCCGTCCTGACGGCGTCCGCGACCGGCCGTACCGCTCAACCCAGCTGGGCCAGGCCCTCGGTGGCGATCCGCTCGAACACGGAGAGGTCGTTGGCGAAGATCGAGTCCGGCACCGGCCAGTGGATCACCAACTCGGTGATGCCCAGCTCCCGGTAGGTGCCGGCGAAGTCCACGAAGGCGTCCAGCGACTGGAGCGGCTTCTCCGCCGTGGAGCCCTGGAGCAGCATCTTCTCCAGCGTCGCCACGTCCCGGCCCTGCGCCTCGCAGGCCGCCGTGAGCTTCCCGATCTGCGCGGCGATCACGCCGGGCGCCTGCTCGACCGGCACGTCCGCCGGGCCCTTCGGGTCCCCGTAGGTCACCCAGCCCTGCCCGTACTCGGCCGCCAGCCGCATCCCCCGCGGACCGGCGGCGGCCACGTAGAACGGCACCCGCGGGGTCTGCACGCAGCCCGGGATGTTCCGCGCCTCGACCGCCGAGTAGTACGTGCCCTCGCGGGTGGTGGCGTCGGTGGTCAGCAGCTCGTCCAGCAGCGGCAGGAACTCGCCGAACCGGGCCGCCCGCTCCTTGGGCGACCACGCCTCCTGGCCCATCGCCGTCGCGTCGAAGCCCGTCCCGCCCGCACCGATGCCCAGCGTGAGCCGCCCGCCGGACACGTCGTCCAGCGTGATCAGCTCCTTCGCCAGCGTCACCGGGTGGCGGAAGTTCGGCGAGGTCACCAGCGTCCCCAGCCGGAGGCGCTCGGTCGCCGTGGCGGCGGCCGTCAGCGTCGGGACCGACCCGAACCAGGGCTCGTCGCGGAAGGACCGCCAGGACAGGTGGTCGTAGGTGTACGCGGCGTGGAATCCGAGGTCCTCGGCCCGTCGCCAGATCTTCTGTCCCTCGCTCCACCGGTGGATGGGGAGGATCACGGTGCTCAGACGCATGCCACCGACCCTAGCCGGACGGGCTGCCCCTGCGCTGGTGGCCGGTAGGAGGCCGTCAGGGGTGCGGGCGGGTGCGTTGGGCCGGGAAGGCCGGGGCCGGGGCCTGGTCCGGGGTGCGGCGGGCGAGCTCGGCGAGGGTGTGGAACAGCACCTCGCCGAGCAGCACCGGCTCGCGGGAGGCGGCGGGGGGATCCGGGGAAGGGAGGGTCGGGGGCGGCTCGTCACGGAGCTGGCGAGTGGGCATGGCTCTTCCTGCCGACGGGGTGACCAGGGGGTTCCTGCCCGTCGGCCCGCCGCGACACCCCGGACGGGGGCGGATCGGCCGGAAAGCGGCGCAGGAAGGGCCGGAACCCGTCCTCACGGTCGGTCGGCCGCGGGCACCGCCACCGGGCCCGCCGCAGGCCCGCCGCGGGCCGCCCGCGGCGGTGACCGGGCGGCGGCGATGGGCGAAGATGGACCGGTGACCGAACCCCGCACCGCTCCCCGCCTCATCGCCACCGACCTGGACGGCACCCTGCTGTGCCCCGGCGGCACCGTCAGCGATCGCACCGCCGCGGCCCTGGCGGCGGCCGAGGCGGCCGGGGTGCAGGTGGTGTTCGTGACCGGCCGGCCGCCGCGCTGGATGCAGCAGGTGAGCCCGCACATCGGCGGTCACGGGGTGGCGATCTGCTCCAACGGCGGCGCGATCGTGGACGTGCGGCGCGGCGGCGAGCTGATCGAGTACTTCCCGATGCCGGCACCGACCTCGCTGGCCGTGGTCGAGGCGCTGCGGGCCGAGCTGCCCGGCACCTCCTTCGCCTTCGAGTACGCGGACGGCTGGGCCCGGGAGCCGGGGTACGAGGTGCTGATGTGGGGCGACACCGAGGTGCGGGCGGTCGGCCCGGCCGAGGAGCTGCTGGCGGACGGCGGCCCGGTGCGGGGCCTGTTCAAGCTGCTGGCCAAGCACCCGGACCTCGACCCGGACACCTTCCTCGCCGAGGCCCGGACGGCCGCCGGACACCTGGCGGAGATCACCCGCTCCTCGCCGATCGCCCTGCTGGAGATCAGCGCGCCCGGCGTCACCAAGGCCAGCACGCTGGCCCGTTGGTGCGCCGAGCACGGGATCGACCGGGCCGAGGTGGTGGCCTTCGGCGACATGCCGAACGACCTGGAGATGCTGGCCTGGGCCGGCACCGCGTACGCCGTCGCCAACGCGCACCCGCAGGTGCTGGCGGCGGTGCCCCTGCACACGGTGAGCAACGAGGAGGACGGCGTCGCGGCGGTGCTGGAGCGGCTGATCACCGACTCCGGCCGGTAACGCCCCTATCCGAAGCGGCCGTTGACGTAGTCGGAGGTCCGCTGGTCGCGCGGGCTGCCGAAGAGCCGCTCGGTCGGCCCGGCCTCGACGATCCGGCCCGGGGTGTCGTGGGTGGCGAGGAAGAACGCGCAGCGCTGGGAGACCCGCTGGGCCTGCTGCATGTTGTGGGTGACGATCACGATGGTGAGCCGCCCGCGCAGTTCGGCGATGGTCTCCTCGACCCGGCGGGTGGAGGTCGGGTCGAGCGCGGAGCACGGCTCGTCCATCAGCAGGATGTCCGGTGAGACGGCCAACGACCGTGCGATGCAAAGGCGTTGCTGCTGCCCGCCGGAGAGGGAGCCGCCGGGGGCGTGCAGCCGGGTGGCCACCTCGTCCCACAGCCCGGCGCGGCGCAGGCTGGTCTCCACCAGGTGCTGGCGCTCCTCCTTGGAGACCTTGATCCCGGCCAGCTTGAGCCCGCTGGAGACGTTGTCCTGGATGGACATCGCCGGGAACGGGTTGGGCCGCTGGAACACCATGCCGATCCGGCGCCGCACCTCGGCGGGGCGCCGGCCGGGCCGGTAGACGTCGTCCCCGTCCAGCAGCACCTCGCCGGCCAGGGCGGCGCCGCGCACCATCTCGTGCATCCGGTTGAGGATCCGCAGGTAGGTGGACTTCCCGCAGCCGGACGGGCCGATCAGCGCGGTGACCTCGCCGGCCGGCATCGCCAGCGAGACCCGCTCCAGCACCTTGCGGCTGCCGAACCAGGCGGAGACGTCCCGGGTCTCCAGCCCGGCGAGCACCCCGTCGGGGCCCTGGGCCGGGACGACCGGCGGGGCGGGGGCCGGCGGGACCGGCGGGAGGGTGAGGGTGTCGGCGGCCGGGTCGACCGCCGCGTCGTGCGGCTGGTGCGTGGTGTCGGCGGTGTCGGTCATCGGTACGTCCTCCGGGCGCGCGTCAGTAGAGGTTGGGCAGCAGGGCGGCGGCGTTCTCGTAGACCGCCCAGAGCAGGGCGCCGACCACCGGCGCGGCGCTCAGGTAGGCGGGCGAGCGGCGCCAGTACCGGGCCAGCAGCAGCGCCCCGGCCACCGCGCAGAGCAGGGCGAGCGACCAGAGCTGGAGCGTGGCCAGCGCACCCTTGTCGGCGGCCAGCGCCTTGTCGTAGGGGACGGTGGCGGGGCGGCCGCCGGGGTTCTGCTGCGGGTCGCCCTCCAGCCGGGCGCCGATCAGCACGGTGGAGCCGGGGATCCAGTCGGAGTCCCCGGTGACCAGGACCAGCCGGTTGCGGGCCGGGTCGGTGATCGGGTGGTCGCCGTCGCCGTACACGTTGACCACGTAGGTGAACGTGCCCTGCCCGGTGGTGGTCTCGATCCGGTCGCCGACCCGCAGCCCGGACAGCCGGGCGAACGGCGCGCCGAAGGTCGCGCCGCGGCCGAACAGCACCGCCACCCCGCTCTGTCCGGGCAGTGCGGTGTCCCGGCGGTGGCCGGGGCCGCGCATCAGGTCCCGGCCGGTGGTGCCCTCGACCACCACGGCCTGGTGCAGGCCGATCGCCGGGATGTCCACCAGCGCCACCGGGTCGCCGTCGGCGGCCGCGCCGGTCGGGGCGACGGCCCGGGCCAGCTGGTCCCGGAAGGTCTTGTACGCCGTCGACTGGTAGTGCCGCTCCTGGACGTGCGAGAGCGTGAACAGGAAGCCGACGAAGCCCAGCACCAGCGCGGCCGCCAGGCTGGCCGCCCAGGCGCCCTGGAGGAAGCGGCGCCGGGCGGGGGTGACGGCGGCGGGCCGGGCCGGGGGCGCCTCGGCCGCGGGCGCCGGCCGGACCGGCGGCTTCTCCAGGACCGGTGCCGTCACGAGGCACCGCCCGAGCCCTTGCGCCGGCGCAGCAGCCGGCGGCCGAGCAGCGGCGGGACGAGGACGACGGCGAGCAGCTCGACGGCGGTCAGCGTGGACAGCGTCCAGTCCTCGGGCCTGCCGCTCACCTCGACCACGTTGGCCGCGAACTCGGTGGCGCCGCCCCGGCCGCGCGCGACCACCTGGCCGGTCTGCGGGTCGACCACGTCGCCGGAGCCGTCGCCCGCGGCGGGGTCGCCGGCCGCGGCGGCGTTCGGGTCACCGCCGCCGGCCGCGGCGCCGCCGGTGCCGGCCGCGTCGGCGCCGGTGCCGCTGCCACCGGAGCCGCCCGAACCGCCGTTGCCGTGGCCGGTGCCGCCCGTTCCGCCGGAGCCGGCGGCCGCGCCGCCGGTGCCACCGGAACCGCCGGAGCCGCCCGAACCGGTCTTGACCGCCTGGCCGTTCTGGACGGTGCAGTCCAGCGGGGCGCCCTGCTTGTCGCAGGGGCTCGGCTGCGGGGCGTTCTTGAGGACGGTCAGCTCACCGGCGGAGTTGAAGGTCGGGTTGGCGCAGTTGGCCAGGGTGTCCGGGTTGACCGGGCTGGCGTTGCCGGGGATCGACTTGGTCTGCAGCAGCCCGCCCTTGACCAGGCCGCGCGGGATCGGCGAGTAGCCCAGGCCGTCGGCCTCGCCCTGGCCCTCGCACAGCACGTAGGCGAGGAAGCGGCTGAGCGCGGCGCCCTTGTCGTTGTTGAACCGGCCCGGCGGGGGCAGCGCGGCGCCGGCCCGCGGCACGATCACGTAGCTGTAGCTGGAGATCGGGTACGAGCGCGGGTCGTCCATGGTGTAGACGCCGTCGAGGTTCTGCTGGAGGTAGTTCGGGTCGGACGCCGGGGTGTCGTCGTCCACACCGCGGATCTTGGCGGCGGTGAGCGCGATGGCCACGTTGGAGGCGGTCGGCAGCGAGTAGTAGCCGGCCTGGTTGAGCACCTTCACGACCGGCCAGTTGCTGCGCTTGGCGAAGGCGTACTCGTCGTAGCCGATGGTGCCCAGGCCGGCCGCGGCCTTGATGTAGCCGGCGACGACGTCGGAGCCGTTCTGGGCGACCATCCGGCCGGACGGCGGGAAGAACTCGGTGTAGTCACCGCAGGTGGTGCCGTTGACCGAGGAGCAGTAGGCGTCCCACTGGTCCTTGTGGGTGTGCTCCATCCAGCGGGTGAACTGCGCGGTGGCGCCGGAGCCGTCCGAGCGGACCACCGGGGTGATCGGCAGGTTGGGCAGCTGCTTGCCGTAGTCGGCGGTGATCTTCTGGTCGTTCCAGTTGGTGATCTTGTTGGTGAAGATGTCCACGACGGTCTGCGGGGACAGCCGCAGGTCGCGGACCTGCTTGCCGCCGACCACCAGGTTGTACATGAAGGTCGTGCCGCCCGCGGTGATCGGCACGTAGGAGAAGCCGTAGACCGGGTTCTCCCTGGTGCCCTGACCGCTGGTGCGGGCACCGGAGTTGAGGCCGGTGTCCTCGGCGCTGCGGAACGGCACGTCCGAGGCGGTGAAGTCGTCCTGCCCGTTGCTCCAGGCGGTCCGGCCGGCCGCCGACCCCACCGGGTTGAAGCTGATCTGGATGCCCTGCGGCCCGACGTCCTGGCGCCACTGGTCGATGGCCGGGCCGGCCCAGCTGGAGCCGTCGGCGCTGAGCGCGACCGAGGCGGCGAAGGCCGGAGCGGCCTGCCCGAACAGCAGGGTGCCCGCGGCGAGCAGCAACGCGGACAGGCACGCCAGGACACGGGCCACGGAGCGCCTTGCGGCCTCCCATGACATGAGAACTCCTCTGGTACGGAGGGTGGTTGGACGGTTCATCAGCTGTTCCCGGGCAGTGCGACGGGCGGGTGGGCGACGGGCGGATGGGCGACGGGCGGATGGGCGACGGGCGCGTGGGCACCGGCCCGGGCGGCCCGGGCGGCGCTCTCGGCCCGCCGCGCCTCCCGGTCGATCCGGCGCCGCTGACCGCGCGTCAGCTCACCCGGGCGGCGGCCGCCGAGCACCCGCGCGGTGACGAAGAGGACCAGCACCAGCGCCATCAGGGTCAGCCCCGCCGCGAAGGCCCGGGCGACCATCTCGGGGTAGGGCTGCTTGACGTAGTTCCAGACGTACAGGGGCAGCGACACCTGGTGCTCGTGGAACGGGTCGGCGTTGAACTGCGGGGTGAAGCCCGAGGTCAGCAGCACCGGCGAGGTCTCCCCGATGCCGCGCGCCACCCCGAGCACGACCGCCGTGACGAGGCCGGGCCGGGCGGTCGGCAGGACGACGTTCCACACCGTCCGCCACTGGCTGCCGCCCAGCGCGTACGAGGCCTCGCGCAGGGTGCCGGGCACCAGGCGGATGACCACCTCGGAGGCCCGGGTGACGATCGGCATCATCATCACCGTGAGGGCGAGCGAGGCCGCGAAGCCGCTCTTGTCGAAGCCGAGCGTCAGGATCACGATGCCGAGCACGAACAGCCCGGCGACGATCGACGGCAGTGCCGTCATCGCCTCCACCAGGGTCCGCACCGGCTTGGCCATCCGGCCGCCGACCTCGGACATGAAGATCGCCGCGGCGATGCCCAGCGGCACGGCGAACAGGGTGGCCAGGCCGACCTGTTCGAGCGAGCCGACGATCGCGTTCAGCGCGCCGCCGGAGGTGATCGGGGAGAGCGCGGCGGTGCGCTCCATCGACTCGGTGAAGAAGTTGAGGTGCTGGGCGGCCTCGTAGCCGCGCACCGCCAGGTAGCCGACCTGGTCGACGATGAGCGCCAGCACCAGCAGGCCGGCGCTCCACGCCACGACGGAGACCAGGCGCTCGCGCACCAGCAGCGGGCCCCACTGGAGCCGGCCGAGCGTGAAGTAGGCGGCCAGGAACAGCAGGTACCAGCAGACCAGGAAGCCGAAGGCGCCGCTGAACGGCAGCACCCGCTCGTACAGCGTCCAGTTCAGGGCCAGCGAGCCGATCGACGAGCCGGCCACGGTGAACACGTCCTCGCGGGTGACGCCGCCGAGCTTCACCCGCTTCTCCGGGCGCGGCTCCGCCGGGCCGGCCGGGGGCGCGGCAGGCCCCTGGGCGGCGGGCCCCGGGACGGCGGCGGCCGGAGGCAGGTCGAGCGTGGTCATCGGGTCGTTCCCTTCGACAGGGTCTCGGCCGGGGGCCCGGCGGGGGTGGCCGGCGGGAGTGCGGCCGACGGGGCCGCCGGGGGTGCGGCGGGGGTCTCAGCGGGACCGGTCATGTCCGTGCGCCGACTCAGTCGGCGGTCGAGGCCCCGGAGCGGGACCGGTTGATCACGAAGCCGGCCGCCACGTTGACCAGCAGGGTCAGCGCGAACAGCACCAGGCCGGCCGCCATCAGCGCGGAGAGCGAGAGCGCGTCCGACTCGCCGAAGCGCAGCGCGATGAGCGCCGAGATCGAGTTGGCGCCGTTCTCCAGGATGTGGCTGATGGCCTTGAAGTTCGGGGAGATGATCAGCGCGACCGCGATCGTCTCGCCCATCGCCCGGCCGAAGCCCAGCATGACCGCGCCGATCACACCGCCGCGGCCGAACGGCAGCACCACCGTGCGCACCATCCCCCACCGGGTCGAGCCGAGCGCGTAGGCGCCCTCCCGCTCGCCCTGCGGGGCCTGGGAGAAGACCTCCCGGCTGAGCGAGGTGACGATCGGGATGATCATCAGCGAGACGACGACGCCGGCGATGAACGTGGAGGAGGTGTAGGAGGTCCCGATGTCGCCGGTGCGCACCTTGAGGAAGGGGACCGTGTCCCCGAGGTGGTTGGAGAGCCAGCGGCTGAAACCGATGATCCTCGGCTGGAGGAAGAACAGCCCCCACAGGCCGTAGATGATGCTCGGGATCGCCGCCATCAGGTCGACCAGCGAGACCAGCGAGGCGCGCAGCCGGACCGGCGCGTACTCGGAGATGAAGACCGCCGTGGAGAGCGCCACCGGGACGGCGATGACCAGCGCGATCACGGCGATCAGCAGACCGTTCGGCAGGACGGCGGCGATGCCGAAGGTGTGCGCGGCGGTCTGCCACTTCTGCTCGGTCAGGAAGGACCAGCCCACGGCGCGCAGCGCGTCCGAGCCGCGCAGCAGCAGGAAGAACGCGATCAGGCCCATGATCGCGAACACCGAGAGCCCGGCCACCCGCAGCACCCCGCGGAACACCCGGTCGCCGGGGGTCGCGGGGGAGGTGATGACGCGCGGGACGTCGGTGTCGGCTCCGCGGTCGGGTCTGCCCGGGGCCCCGGCGGACGAGGCCGCGGGCTCGGCGGCGGCTGTCATGCTCTGCTCTCCGTGCTCGGGTGCGGATGGCCGGGCTGCGCCCGGACCGGACGGTGGCGCGACGTGGCGCCGGTCGCGCTCGGCGGCTCCGGTGGGGGCTCGGCGGCGCGAAATCGTTGTGGGGGCGGCCGGTTGGCACGGGGCCGCGGTTCCGGTGCGTACCCATTCGGCCATCCGGAGGTGTCCGCCCTGGGTCGCACGCGTGTACGGGGCCCCAACGAGCCAGTTTGGTGCTGGAGTTGACCGCCACCGGTGGCCGGATCCTTTCCGGCCACCGGTACGGTGACGGTCAACTCGGCCTTCCTGCGGGAGGGTTGGGCCATGGGCCCGACGGCTCGGCGGGCCGGGACGGCGGCCTCGCCGAGCCGTCAGCCGTCAGCCGTCAGCCGTCAGCCGTCGGCCGTCGGCCGTCGGCCGTCAGGGGCGACGGCGCAACCGCGCCCAGCCGTTGCGCAGCCCCGCCAGCGTCCGCTCCCCGGCCGGTGTCCCGCCCAGGACCAGCGCCGCCGGCCCGCCGACCAGCAGCACCAGGCCGCCGATCAGCGCGATCGGGAGCAGCAGGCGCGCGGCGCCGGAGCGGTCCGCGGCCGGTGTCCCGGCCGCGACGGGCGCGGCGCTCAGCGACTTGCCGGGCGTGCTCGGCGAGGCGCCCGGGGTCTTGCCCCCGGCGGTGGCCGCGGCCGCGGCGGCGCCCCCGGTGGTCGCGGCGCCCTCCCCGAGGCCGCCGGTCGAGGCCCCACCGAGGCCGCCACCGCTCGTGCCGTTGTCGGTCCCGGCGCTGACCGGCGTGGTGCCGCCCGCCGAGCCGGAGCCCTCCGCCGGGGTCCCCCCACCGGTGCCCCCGTCGCCGGGGGTGACGGCCGGCGGGTTCGGCGGCGCGGCCTGGTTGCCGGGCAGCTTGGCGTCCTGGGCCGCCACGTGGGTGGCGGCGTCGGCCGCCTGGGCCCGCTGGGCGCTGGTGAGCGCCAGGAAGCCCGGCGCCAGGTGGCCCGGCTCGTTGCCGTAGACCTGGCCGCTGCTCGTGGTGGTCCGCAGGAACGTGGTGATCGCGGCGGCCTTGTCGGCCGGGACGCCCTGGGTGGGCACCATCGCGTACTGCACGGTGGTCAGCGGGTAGGCCCGCTGGTCGCGCGAGTACGCCGTGTCGGCGGTCCCGTACGGCAGCGACTGCACGCCCGTCGAGGCGTCGACGGTCATGTCGGCGACGGAGGCCTGGAAGCCGGTGGTCCCCGGGGAGACGAAGGCGCCGGCCGGGTTGAGCAGCTGGGCTTCGGGGAGGGAGTAGGCCTTGGCCTGGCCGGTGTCCATGATCGCGATCAGCATCCGCTGTCCGACGTCCACCGGCGCGCACTGGTCGTGCCCGCCGGTTCCGTTGAGCCCGGGGTTGACGCAGGTCGCCTTGTTCTGCAGGAACCCGCGCGCGACCTGGCCCAGTCCGCTCGTGACCGGGTTCCACTCGTACTGCATCAGGTGCTGGTAGGCGTCGACCTTGCTGCCGACGATCCCGGAGGAGTCCTGCCGGGAGAAGGAGTCGACCGGGTAGCCGGAGAACGCGGGCCGGAGGTAGTAGGTGTTCACGTGCATGCCCCACGGGTCGGACTCGCCGTCCAGGAAGCGGGCGGCGTCCGGGTCCGAGGCGATCCACGAGGTCAACTGGTACGTCAGGTCGGTCGTCCCGCCCACCACGGTCGGGCTGAAGTCGAACATGTCGCAGAACCTGGGCCACTTGAGCCCCGAGGTCGCCGGCAGCTGGTTCAGCTGGAGGAACTCGGGATCCGCGAAGAGGCAGGTCGGATTGCCCTTCACCGAGGTGACCACGCCGCCGCGGGGCGCGTAGGACTGGGTGAGCAGCTTGGCCATCAGCCGCGCGTTGAGCTTCATGTCGCGGATCTGCCGACCGGTGTCCTGGTCGTCCACCGAGAACACGACCGAGATGCCCGAGGTCGCCAGCGGCGCGTAGACGTAGGGCCGGGCCGGTGGTGAACCGTCCGCCCGCGCGGTCAGCGCCACGTCCGTGGATCCGCCGAGGAAGCGCGAACGGGCCTGCGGCTCACCGCCGGCCGACACGTACCGGACGGCCATCGGCGAATCGCTCAGGCACAGGCCCGCGCGCCACTGCTGCATGGCCCGGTTGAACATCTCCAGGCCCTCCGCGTCGAACGAACCGTTCTGCGACGCACAGGCCTGGGCCACCGGCGCGAAGGACAGCGGGATCACGATGCCGTTCTCCCACGCGCACTGCTCGCCGCTCGACATGCCGTTGGCCGCGTAGCTGAACAGCACCGCGTCGCTCGCGAGCGAGCTCGAACTGTCGAGCGAATGGTTCAGGCAGTCGACCGAGGCCGTCGGGGTGGTCCGGCCGAGGCTGTCGCCACCGTAGTTGGCCTCCACCACGAGGGAGCACGGGTGGGTGTCGTCACAGCCCAGCGTCGGGGCCTGGGCCTGGGTGTAGAGCTCGATGTTCGCGGCGCCGGTGCCGTCCGCACCGGTCGGGGCGATCGCCATGTTGCTCGGGAAGTCGGGCGCGGTGCTCGACCCGGGCGGCAGGGTCTGCTGGAAGCCCGCGTTCGCGTCACCGCCGAACAGCGAGCTGTTGTAGCAGTCGGTCACCTTCGGAGTGGCGCCGCGGCACTCGTAGATCCGCACGGGGTAGAGGTACTTGGCCTCGCCGACCCGCGCCAGGGTGACCTGTTGGCCGCTGGTGGTCTTGGTGGGCGTGAAGCCGCTCCAGGAGACCTGCACCACCTGGTTGACCAGGTTCTTCGTCTGGGAGACCGTGATCTTGCCGGCCCGGCCGCGCGTCCCGGTCGCCGGGTCGAGCACCTTGGGCCCCGCCACGGTCACGCTGGAGGACTCCGCCACCGCCTGCGGCCCGGCCCCCAGGCCGATCGGCACCACGCCGAGCGCCACCACCACCGACCACACCAGCGCGATCGCCGGAAGTCGGCGGCGCCATCTCCCCGGATCCCTCCGGTCGGGCAATCGGACTCTCATGGTGGGCACCTCCGTGCGGATCCGCGCCGCCCAGCACGCGGCGCAAGGTGGGATCGGGCATGCCGACGGCCGGGCACCCCCAGTACCCACCATTCGGCCAGCCGGACGTGTCCGGATCCGGTCGACAGGATGTACGAGAACACAACGCGGCGCCCCTGGAACGGAGTTGAGTGCTCCCATTGGCACACGAGCGGGCCCGCGCCGAGGCGCGGGCCCGCGGGGCACCCGGGGTCGTCCGGGACCTTCCGACGAGGAGCCGGATCAGCTGCCGGGGGTGTAGGTCAGCGCGAAGGAGCCGAGCGACTGACCGCCCGTGAAGTACGTGGTGCCCAGCGCGCTGTCGAGGTACTGCGCGCCGGCCGGGTCCAGCTGCAGGCTGGAGGCCGAGAGCGACTGGGTGGTGCCCGTGCGGCCGATCTGGGTGTCGCCCAGCGGGTCCAGCAGGGCCACCGGCGCGGTGCCGCCGTTCGGGACCGCCGAGACGTTCCAGTCACGGACCTTGAAGCCGAGCTGCTTGAACGTGACGGTCTTGCCGTTGTTCAGGTTGACGAAGAGCAGTCCGCCACCGAGCTGCACCTGCCCGGAGAACGACGGGATGTTGGCGACGCCGCCCGTCACCGGGAAGGTGCTGGTCACGACGTTGTTGGTGACGTCCGCCGTGGCCGGCGTCAACGGGACGACGGCGATGCCGCCGAGCAGGGTCTTGGCCAGGAACTGCTGGTCGACCGTGACCACGGCACTGCCGGTGGGCGCGGTGGTGGTGGCCGTGGTGTCGGCCGCGGCCACACCGCTGAATCCGGTGATCGCGAGGACCACGGCGATCCCGGTGGCGGCGAGACGGACGCCGGTTCTTGCCATGTCGTACTCCCTGGGAGAGGTGGGATGGTGCGGTGGTGACAGTTGGTCAAGGGATGAGCACGCCGCCGCAGGCGCCGGCCGGGAGCGGCAGGAAGCCGTAGGTCCTGGTGTCGGCGGCTGCCGTGGAACTGGTGCAGATCCAGCCGTCAGGCCCGAAGACGCCGCGCAGCGCGGCTCCGTGTGCGTCGGTCGCCGCCCAGTCCGCGTCGCGGACCACGACGTAGACCGTTTGCCCGTGGAGGGTGAGGAAGTCGGTGTTGATCGCCCGGCCCGTCGCGTCGACCGGGGCCGTTCCGTCGATGCCGCGGATGGTCAGGAGCCCCTGGGTGTCGGCCCCGCTGCCCCGGCCGTAGTACGCCTGGCCGATGTAGTGCCCCACGGAGTAGGGAACCAGCACGTCCGGGTCGTTGAGCTTCGGGTCGCTGCCCTGGCCTTCGGTCACCGTCCGGTCGTCGATACAGCTGTTGACCGTGTGGATGCCCAGCGCGGCGAGGAAGGACGCCCGGGTTCCGGAGCCCGCCTTCGGGAGGAAGGGCTTGATGGTGCTGCCGGGAAGGGCGGGGTCGATCTGCTTCCACGTGGTGACGTCGCAGTCGTAGATGTCCTTGAGGTTCTGCGTCGTCAGGTTCGCCGGCGCGTTGCCGTTGCCCGGCGCGGCCCAGGACAGCGCGTCGTCCGCGTAGTTCACGAAGTCGAAGTACCGGGGGTCGGTCGGCAGCGGGCCGCGCGAGGAGCGGGCGAAGTCGACGGTCGCGCCGGTGCTGTTCTTGAGGGCCGAGATGCCGACCTCCGCGCCGTTCGGGCGCGCGATCGTGGTGGCACCGGTCTTGGTGGTGATCGTCGGCGCCCCGGTCGCGTCCCAGCTGTACAGCCGGGGTGTCGTGGTGTCCGAGCCCGGGATCGTGGCGTTGTAGTCGGCCGAGAACTGGTTCAGCACGGCCTGGCTGTCGGCGTCCCCCACCCCCACGAGGTCCTGTGCGGCCGGCAGCGCCGGCCCTGCCGGGTCCGCCACGGCCGGGCCGCCGCCGGGGGCCACCACGACCGAGGCCGCCAGGACGGCCGTGACGAGCGACTTCCGCCACGTCCTGTGCATCGTTCTCCGGTTCCCTTCGGTCGGCTCCCGACGGCCGACGGCCACGGGCGGCGGGCCCGTGGCCGTCGGATCGTGCGGGGTGTGATCAGGAGTGGATGGTGCTGCCGCAGGCGCCGGCGTTCAGCGGAAGGAAGCCGAAGCTCTTGAGGTCGGCCTTCGCGGTGGCGTTGGTGCAGACCCAGCCGGTGGTACCGAAGATGCTGCGCAGCGCGGTGCCGTGGGCGTCGGTCGCCTTCCAGTCCGCGTCACGGACCACGTTGTAGACCGTGCGGGCGTAGGAGGTGGCGGCGAAGTCGCCGTTGATCACCTTGTTGGTGGTGTCGACCGGCGCGGTGTTGTCGATGCTGCGGATGGTCAGCGGACCCTGGACGTCGGAGCCGCTGCCCTTACCGTAGTACACCTGGCCGATGTAGTGGGCGACGGAGTACGGGACCAGCGCGTCGGGGTCGGACAGGTTGGTGTCGCTGCCCTCGTTCTCCTGGACGCCCTCGGTGACGCACGGCTTGATGGTGGAGATGCCGAGCACGGAGAGGAAGAACGACCGGGTGCCGGAGTTGGCCTGCGGCAGGTACGGCTTGATGGTGTTGCTGGGCAGGCTGGGGTCGATCTGGTCCCAGGTGGTGATGTTGCAGTTGTAGATGTCCTTGAGGTTCTGCGTCGTCAGGTTGGCCGGCGCGTCACCGTTGTTCGGCGCGGCCCAGGCCACCGCGTCCGTCGCGTAGGCGACGAAGTCGAAGGTGTTCGGGTCGGTCGACTGCGGGCCGCGCGAGGAGCGGGCGAAGTCGACGGTCGCGCTGGTGTTGTTCTTGAGGGCCGAGATGCCGGCGCCGGAGCCGTTCGGGCGGGCGATCGAGGTCGCACCGGTCTTGGTGGTGATCGGCGAGGAACCGGTCGCGTCCCAGCTGTACAGGTGCGGCAGGGGGGAGCCGGCGCCCAGGTACGCGTTGTAGTCGGTGGAGAACTGGTTCAGCACGGCCTGGGTGGTGTCCGAGCCGACGCCGACGATGTCCTGGGCGGCCGGGGTGCCGGTCGGGTCGGCCAGGGCGGAGCCACTGGCGACGGTGACCAGGGAGGTCGCCAGGGCGGCGACGGTGAGCAGCTTGGCAGCGGTCTTACGCATGTTCCTCTTCCTCCGAGGGAGAGACGTCCATCGCGTGAACCCGTGCTCCGGGGGGAGTCCGGGGCCGGGGGCCGTGTCTGCTGCGGCCGCTCCGGCAGTGCCGATCCTGTCCGGCCGGGAGGTTCCGTCGGAAGGGCCGTCGGGGCCGGGCGGCGAATGTCGACTCATCGGTTCGACGAGGTTTAGGCACTGGTCAACGCGGATGTGACAGGGGCGGAACAGGGGTGACGAACCCGGTCGACGTTCTTCTCCAGGAGGCGGCTCGGGGTGTTGCCGGAAACCTGCGCTTCACCGGAACAGCACGAAGCGGAACGGCCCGGAGCAGAACCGTACGGAGCTGTACGGAGTAGGACGGAGCCGGACGGTACGAAGCGGAGCCGGCGCTACAGCGGCCAGCGGCCGTCGCGGCCGGACCGCCGCAACTCCTGCCCGACCCACTGGAGTCCGGCCAGGAAGCCCTCGACGCCGGCCTGGCACTGGTCGCGCCGCAGGTAGCCGCGGGCGCTGCGGGCGACCGGGACGGCGGGGGTCGCGCCCGGCCGGGTGGTGCGCACCGGCAGGTGGGCGGACCAGACCCACTGGCGGCCCTCGGCCTGGACGGTCGAGCAGCGCAGGGCGGCCCGTTCGATGATCAGTTCGCGCACCGCGTCGGCGAGTTCCTCCTCGCTGCGGTACGTCCGCACGCCGACGCCGAGCGGCCGCCCGTTGGCGGCGCGCAGCGCCCAGCCCACGCAGCGGTCGGCCGCGGGCACGATCAGCAGCCGCGGTCCGCGCCGCTCAGCTGCCATCGGGGCGTCTCAACGACACTGCTCTCCTCGGGAGTTCACGTGCGGGCGCGTCGCGGAAGGGCACATCGCGCACGGACCGCTCGCGCACCGACCCCTCGCGGCCGGGAGCCTCGCGGACCGCCGGCTCGCGCGGCGGCTGCTTGGCGAGCAGCACGACGAAGCGGCGGAAGGCGTTCTGGCACGTCGCGTACCGTTCGTACGCGCGGCTGGAGCGCACCTCGGGCAGGCTGCGCGATCCGGGGACGACCCAGATCCAGCCGAGCCCGTCGCGGACATGGGTGATCCGCGCGGTCAGTCCGTCGGCGCCGGCGCGCAGTCCGTCGAAGCCCCGCTCGGCCTCGCCCGCCGTCTCGAACAGCGCGGAGGTGATCGCCACCACCCGGCCGTTGGGTGCCTTCAACTGCCAGCGGTAGCGCCCGTCCGGTGCACGCTCGGTCCGGAACCCCCCTCGGCTCGCCCCTGCTGCGGTGTGACCGCGGCCGGAACCGTCCACTGCCCCCTCCGTCCGGTTTCCCCTCCGGGACGGAGCCAAGCTATGTGTGCACACGGAACCGCCGAAAGCCCAGAACGTTCACAACTTGCGCCGTTGGTCGGGAAGTTCTCCCTCGTTCAGCTTTCATCTGTCGGTACCGGAACGGTCACAGCCGGGCCGTCCAGCGGACCACGGCGCCCTTCCGGTAGGGCCCGCGCTCGTGCCACGCGGCGCCGCCGAGGGCCTCGGCGCGCCGGGTGAGGTTGAGCAGTCCGCTGCGCCGGCCGCCCTGGGGGATGCCGACGCCGTCGTCGGTGACGGTCAGCAGCACGCCGGGCCGCCCGCCCCGGTCCAGCGACTCCGGGTCGCCGCCGACGGGCCGTCCGGCGTCGTCCAGGTGGACGGTCGCGTCGATCTCGACCCCGACCCGGGAGGCGCGGGCATGCCGGGCCGTGTTGGAGAGCATCTCGCGCAGGGCCGCGAGGAGTTGGCGGCCGGTGTTCTCGCCGACCAGGCTCTCGACCGGGCCGACGAAGCTCACCGAGGGCTTGAAGCCGAGGGCGGCGGCGGCCTGGCTGGCCTCGCGCAGCACGCGGGTGCGCAGGGTGTCGGGGGCGTCGCCGTGGTTGTCGTGCTGGAGCGCGTAGATGGTGGTGCGGACCTCCTGGATGGTGGCGTCCAGTTCGTCGACCGCCTTGCCGATGCCCACCTTGACCTCGGGGACGACGGACCGGCGGGCGGCGCTCTCCAGCATCATCCCGGTGGCGAACAGCCGTTGGATGACGAGGTCGTGGAGGTCGCGGGCGATCCGGTCGCGGTCCTGGAAGACGGCCAGCCGCTGCTGGTCGCGCTGGCCCTCGGCGAGCCGCAGGGCCAGCGCGGCCTGGGAGGCGAAGGTCTCGGCGAGCTGCTTCTCGGAGTCGGTGAAGGGCAGGGCGCCGCGCGAGCGCCAGACGCAGAGCCCGCCGAGCACCCGCCCGGCGGCGACCATGGGCACGGCCAGGGACGGGCCGAAGCTGCGGGCGAGCCGCATCACCACGGTGGGGTCGCTGGACATGTCGTCGAGGTGGACGCTGTCGCCCTCCAGCAGCTGGGCGGCGAAGCTGTCCTTGGGCAGCAGTTCGCCGCGGACGAACTCGGCGGCCTCGCCGGAGGCGTGGGCGACCCGCATCTGCCCGTCACCCTCCGCCGAGGAGCCCGAGGAGCCCGCCGAGCCCGCCGCTCCGGGCGGGCCGGCCGGACCGGTGGGCAGCAGGATCATGCCGAGCGCGGCGCCCGCCAGCTCCCGGACCTGCTCGGCGGCGACGGTGAGCGCGCCCTCGGCCTGCTCGGTGGAGAGCAGCGCGGTGGTGACGGCCGCGGCACCGGCGATCCAGCGTTCCCGGCGGCGGCCCTCCTCGTACAGCCGGGAGTTCTCGATGGCGACGCCGGCGGCCGCGGCGAGCGCGTGCACGACCTGTTCGTCCTCGGGCGTGAAGGCGCCGCCGCCCTTCTTCTCGGTGAGGTAGAGGTTGCCGAAGACCTCCTCGCGGACCCGGATCGGCACGCCCAGGAAGGTCTTCATCTGCGGGTGGTGCGGCGGGAAGCCGGAGGAGCGCGGGTCGGCGCCGAGGTCGGCGAGCCGCAGCGGTTCGGGGCGGTCGATGAGCGCGCCGAGGATGCCGCGGCCGGCGGGCAGTTCGCCGATCTCGGCGGCGGTGCCGTCGTCGATGCCGACGTGGATGAAGTCGGCCAGGCCGTGCCCGCCGGGGGCGATCACGCCGAGGGCCGCGTACCGGGCGTCGACGAGTTCGGCGGCGCCGGTGGCGATCCGCTGCAGGGTGGCGTGCAGGTCGAGTCCGGCCCCGATGGAGACCACCGCCTCCAGCAGGCGCTGCATCCGGTCGGTGACGGCGGCGGCGGACTGCAGCCGCTCCGCGACCTCGGTGACCAGGGTGTCCAGCCCGAGCGAGGCGATCTCGGGCACCCGGTGGGGGGTGGGCTCGGGGGCGGTCTCGGGGAGGTCCGGCGTGGGGTCCATGGAGAAAGCCTACTTTTGTACGGTTTTCAGCCGAGGGACGATGCGGCCATCAGTGCCCCACCGCCGCCAACGGTGCCTCCGCCGCCAGCAGACCGTCCGCCTCCCGCTCCCGGCGCCACAGCGCGTGCAGCCGCCCGTCCGGATCGGCGACCAGCTCGGACCAGCGGCCGCGCTCGGCCACCCGGCCGGCGTCCAGCACCAGCACCTCGTCCACGGTGGTGTCGTCCAGTCCGGCCAGCCGGTGGGTGATCAGCACGGTGGTGCGGCCCGCGGTGGCGGCCAGCAGGTCGGCGGTGAGGGCGTCGGCGGTGGGCAGGTCGAGGTGCTCGGCGGGCTCGTCCAGGACCAGCACGGGGAAGTCGGCGAGCAGCGCCCGGGCGAGCGCGAGGCGCTGGCGCTGGCCGCCGGAGAGGCGGGCGCCGTGCTCGCCGACCATGGTGTCCAGGCCGTCCGGCAGGCCCTCGGTCCAGTCCAGCAGCCGGGCGGCGGCGAGGGCGGCGCGCAGCTCGTCCTCGTCCGCGTCGGGGCGGGCGAGCCGCAGGTTCTCGCGCAGCGAGCTGTCGAAGACGTGGGCGTCCTGGGCGCAGAGGCCGATCACCCGGCGGACGTCCTCGCCCGCGAGCGCGCGGCTGTCCACAGCCTGTGGACGACCGGCGGCGAAGGTGACGGACCCGGCGCCGGGCTCCAGGAAGCGCAGCAGCGCCTGGGCGAGGGTGGTCTTGCCGGAGCCGGAGGGGCCGACCACGGCGATCCGGCGGCCGGGCGCGAGATCGAGGTCGACGCCGGTGAGCGCGTCCACGGCCTGCCCGGGGTGCCGTACGGTCAGCCCGCGCACCGCGACGGGCAGCGGCCGTCCGGGCAGTGCGGCCGGTTCGGCGGGTTCCGCCACCACCGGCGGCGTCGTCAGCACCTCGTCCAGCCGGGCCCGGGCGGCACTGCTGCGCCGGCGGGCCTGGACGGCGAGCGGCATCCCGGTGACGGCCTCGAAGGCGGCCAGCGGGGTGAGCACCACGACGGCCAGGCAGACCGGGGCGAGGGCGCCGTCGCGCACCCCCTGGATGCCGACGGCGGCCGCGGCGACCACGGTCAGCCCGGTGAGCAGGGTGATCAGCCCGGTGCCGAGCGCGGTGGTGGCGGCGGAGCGGGCGGCGAGGCCGGTCAGGGCGGCGTCGGCGCTGCGGACGGCGGCCAGCCGGGCGGGCAGCGCGCCGGCCACGGTGAGTTCGGCGGTGCCGGTGAGGCCGTCCACCACGGCGGTGGCCAGGCGGCCGCGGGCGGGGGCCTGGCGCTGCTCGGCGCCCGCCGACCAGCGGGCGGCCAGCGCGGGCACCAGCACTCCGGCGAGCAGCAGTCCGAGGCCGAGCACCAGCCCGGCGGCGGGCAGGAAGGCGCCCATCGCGACGGCCGAGGCGAGCGCGACCACGGCCGCGACGGAGGCGGGCAGCCGCCAGCGCAGGTGGTGGTCCTGGATCGCGTCGACGTCGGCGACCAGCCGGGAGAGCAGGTCGCCGCGCCGGAAGGCGGGCAGTCCGGCGGGGGCGAGCACGGTCAGCCGGCGGTACACGGCGGCCCGCAGGGTGCCGAGGGTGCGCAGCACCGCGTCGTGGGAGACCAGCCGTTCGGCGTAGCGGAAGACGCTGCGGCCGATGCCGAAGGCGCGGACGGAGGTGACGGCCATCATCAGGTAGAGCACCGGGGGCATCTGGGAGGCCCGGGAGATGAGGTAGCCGGAGGTGGCCATCAGGGCGACGGCGCTGCCCAGGGCGAGCGCGCCGAGCAGCACCGACAGGGCCAGCCGGGGGGCGGCGGGTTCGGCCTCCGGCTCCTCCGGCGCGGCGGGGGCGGGGGTGGGCTCGCCGGTGTGGGCGAGCGGCACGACCGGGGCCGGGGCGCCGGCGGCGGAGGCGGAGGCGGCGACGGGCCCCGCCAGCCGGATCCGCTGCTCGGCGACCGCCAGCAGCGCCGGCCGGTGGGCGACCACCAGCACGGTGCGCGCCGGGTCCTCGGCGAGGGTCCGGACGGCGTCCACGACGGCCGCCTCGGAGTCGCCGTCCAGGTGGGCGGTGGGCTCGTCGAGGAGCACCAGCGGCCGGTCGTCGGCGAGCAGGACCCGGGCGAGGGCGAGGCGCTGGCGCTGGCCGGCCGAGAGCCCGGCGCCGTCCTCCCCCAGCTCGGCGTCCAGGTCGGTGACGAAGTCGAGCGCGTGGGCGGCTCGCAGCGCCGTCCACAGCTGCGCGTCGGGGGCCTCGGGGCGGTGCAGCCGCAGGTTGTCGGCGATCGTCCCGGCGAACAGGTGGGGGCGCTGGGGCACCCAGGCGATCTGCCGTCGCCAGCTGTCCGGCTCCAGGTCGGCGAGGTCGTGGGTGCTGCCGTCGGCGGCGGTGATCCGGACGGTGCCGGCCTCGGGGGCGGTGAGGCCGAGCAGGACGGCCAGCAGGGTGGACTTGCCGGCCCCGCTGGGCCCGGTGAGGGCGGTGCTGGAGCCGGGGCGCAGGGTGAGTGCGGCGCCGTCCAGGGCGGGCAGGGCGCGGCCGGGGTGGCGTACGGTCAGGCCCTCGGCGGTGATCACGGCGCCGGTGAGGTCGGGGGCGGGGCGGGTGCCGGCGGCGGGCAGCGGGGTCTCCAGCACCCGGAAGATCTCGTCGGCGGCGGTGAGCCCCTCGACGCTGGAGTGGTAGAGCGCGCCGACCTGGCGGATCGGGAAGTACACCTCGGGGGCGAGGACCAGGATCAGCAGCCCGGTCTCCAGGTCCATGCTGCCGTCGACCAGCCGGAAGCCGACGGTGACCGCGACCAGGGCGACGGAGAGGGTGGAGAGCAGTTCCAGGGCGAAGGAGGAGATGAAGGCGATCCGCAGGGTGCGCAGGGTGGCCTTGCGGTAGTCGGCGGTGATCCTGGCGATGGTGGCGGCCTGGGTGCGGGCCCGGTTGAACACCTTGAGGGTGGGCAGGCCGGCGACCACGTCCAGGAAGTGGTGGGAGAGCCGGGCCAGGGTGTTCCACTGCCGGTCCATCCGGGACTGGGTGGCCATCCCGATGAGCACCATGAACAGCGGGATGAGCGGCAGCGTCCCGGCGATGATCGCGGCGGAGGTGAGGTCGGCGCCGCCGATCCGCAGCAGCACGATCACCGGCACGACCACGGCGAGCGCGAGCTGCGGCAGGTAGCGGGCGAAGTAGTCGTCGAGGGCGTCGATGCCGCGGGTGGCGAGGGTGGTGAGTTCGCCGGTGCGCCGGCCCGCCAGGTAGGACGGGCCGAGCGCGGTGGCGTGGTCGAGCAGCCGGCGCCGCAGGGTGGACTTCACCCGGGCGACGGACCGGTGCGCGGTGAGTTCGGTGAGCCAGCCGACCAGCCCGCGGCCGACGGCGGTCAGGGCGAGCAGGACCAGCGGGGTGGTCAGTTCGCCGAGGCCGGCCCCGCGCTGGAAGGCGCGGACCACGATCTCGGCGATCAGGCTCGCCTGGGCGACCACCAGGACCGCGCCCGCCCCGCCGAGGAGCACGGATCCGGCGAGGAAGGCACGGGTGGTGCGGGCGTGCGCGAGCAGGCGCGGGTCGACCGGCTGCACGGCGTCAGGCCCGGTCGGCCGGGGCGGCGGGCTGCTGACCGGCCTGGTGGCCGGGGATGTGCTGGACCCCGATCCGCTTGCGGAACACCCAGTAGGTCCAGCCCTGGTAGAGCAGCACCAGCGGGGTGAAGACGGCGGCCACGATGGTCATCAGCTTGAGCGTGTACGGCGAGGAGGCCGCGTTGGTGACGGTCAGGCTCCAGTCCGGGTTGAGCGTGGACGGCATGACGTTCGGGAAGAGCGCCAGGAAGAGCATCGCCACGGCGGCCACGATGGTCGCCCCGGAGAGGATGAACGCCCAGCCCTCGCGGCCGAGTTGGTTGGCCGCCAGGGCGCCGGCCAGGGCCAGCACCGCGACCACCAGGGCGGCCAGGCTGCGTCCGTTGCCGCTGTCCGCCTGGGTCCAGACCAGGAAGGCGAGGGCGAGGACGGCGGCGGCCAGGCCCGCGTACCGGGCGGCCCGGCGGGCCCGCTCACGGATCTCGCCGACGGTCTTGAGCGCCGCGAACACCGCGCCGTGGAAGGTGAACAGGGTGAGCGTCACCAGCCCGCCGAGCAGCGCGTACGGGTTGAGCAGGTCGGCGAGGCCGCCGACGTAGTTCTTCTGCGCGTCGATGTCCACGCCGCGGACGATGTTGGCGAAGGCCACGCCCCACAGGAAGGCCGGCAGGAGGGAGGTCCAGAAGATGGCCTCCTCCCAGTTGCGCTGCCACCGGGCGCCGTCCCGCTTGGCCCGGTACTCGAAGGCCACGCCGCGGACGATCAGGCAGACCAGGATGGCCAGCAGCGGGATGTAGAAGCCGCTGAACAGGGTCGCGTACCAGTCCGGGAAGGCGGCGAAGGTGGCGCCGCCGGCGGTCAGCAGCCAGACCTCGTTGCCGTCCCAGACCGGGCCGATGGTGTTGATCAGGACCCGCCGCTCGGCGGTGTCGCGGGCGAGCGGCTTGGTGAGGATGCCGATCCCGAAGTCGAAGCCCTCCAGGAAGAAGTAGCCGATCCACAGGACCGCGATCAGCACGAACCAGACGTCGTGGAGTTGCATGACCCTAGGTCTCCTTTCCGTGGGTCAGTACGGGTTCAGTACGGGTTCAGTAGGCGAAGGCGAGCGGCTTGTCGGCGTCCTCGTCCGCGGCCGGGCCGCGCAGCGACGGGTCCTTGGCCGGGGGCTGCTCGGTCACCACCGGGCCCGCCTTGGCGTACTTGACCAGCAGCCGGACCTCGACGACGGCGAGGATCGCGTACAGCGTGGTGAAGGTGGCCAGCGCGCCGATCTGGGTGCCGATGCCGACGTTCGGGGAGACGGCGCTCGCGGTGGTCATCAGGCCGAAGACGGCCCAGGGCTGACGGCCCATCTCGGTGAAGATCCAGCCGAAGCTGTTGGCGATCAGCGGGAAGCCCATGGTCAGGATGCCGATCCGCCAGCTCCACTTGGTGAGCAGCGGCCCCATCTCCTTGGACGGGGTGAGCATCAGCCGGGGCACCTCGGTGTCGCCGGTGCGGAACTCGGGGCGCAGCAGGAACTTCCGGCGGGTGGTCCAGAGTCCGATCAGGGCGGCGACGAAGGAGGTCATCCCGAAGCCGATCATGAAGCGGAAGCCCCAGTACGTCACGAAGACGCTCGGGATGTAGTCCTTGGGGTCGCCGCCGTGCGCGGCGGCCTCGGCGGCCGCGGTGTCGTTGATGCCGGGCACGGAGGAGCTGAAATCGCTGTGGGCGAGGAAGGAGAGTATCCCGGGGATCTCCAGCTCGACCGAGTTGTGGCCCTTGCTGACGTCGCCGACCGCGAAGATCGAGAACGGCGCGGGCGACTGGGTGTCCCACAGTGCCTCGGCGGCGGCCATCTTCATCGGCTGCTGCTCGAACATGACCTTGCCGAGGGTGTCACCGCTGAGCGCGGTGCCGGCGCCGAAGACCACGGCGAGGACCAGGCCGAGCCGCAGCGAGGTGCGCATCACGGCGGTCTTCTTCGGGTCGGCGCCCTCGGGCTTGCGCTTGGCCTTCCAGAGGTGGAAGGAGGAGATGCCGACCATGAAGGCGGCGCCGGTGAGGAAGGCGGCGGTCAGGGTGTGGAAGACGACGGTGAGGGTGGTGTTCTGGAACAGCACCGCGGCGATGTCGGTGAGCTGCGCCTTGCCGGTGGCCGGGTCGATCGCGTAGCCGACCGGGTGCTGCATCCAGGAGTTGGCGGCCAGGATGAAGTAGGCGGAGAGCACGGTGCCCAGCGCGACCATCCACATGCAGGCGCAGTGGATCTTCTTCGGCAGCTTGTCCCAGCCGAAGATCCACAGGCCGATGAAGGTGGACTCGAAGAAGAAGGCGATCAGCGCCTCCATCGCGAGCGGGGCGCCGAAGACGTCACCGACGAAGCGGGAGTAGTCGGACCAGTTCATGCCGAACTGGAATTCCTGGACGATTCCGGTGACGACGCCCATCGCGATGTTGATGAGGAAGAGCTTTCCCCAGAACTTCGTCGCGTGGAAGTACTTCTCCTTGTTCGTACGCACCCAGGCGGTCTCCAGCCCGGCCACGATCGCGGCCAGGCTGATGGTGAGCGGTACGAAGAGGAAGTGGTAGACGGTGGTGACTCCGAATTGCCATCGCGCGATCGTCTCGTGAGCGATTGCCAGTTCCACGTCGCCCTCTCTCCCAACCGGCCCTTTCTCAGGGCGTGTTCCGGACAAACTTCATCTATAGCCGTAGACCGCCGCACACCCGTGCAAGCTTGTCCGCTTGTGAACGTGAACACGTTCACAAGCACAGTATCCACCATCCTTACGGGGGAACCGCAGGTGGGGTGGGGTTGACATCCCTGTGCGGTGCGTCACGGTGTGTGCGGGCGGTGCGCACAGTCTGCGGACCGGCCGGGCCCGGGGCAACGAACGAGCGGGCGGACGGCGCGCCGCTCTTGGCCGAACCGGCGCTTGACAGCGGCACGCCCCGCTCGCGGTCGCGGGCGGGGCGTGCTAGGCGCCGAGCGCCTGCTCGGCTGTGGGCTTGTGGGCGGACCTCGGCTACGGACGGCCGAGGAGCTGGGCGCCCGAGGTCGAGTCGGCCCGGGCGGTGAAGAACTCGGTGAAGCCCCCCACGAACTCCTCCACCGTGATCCGCCCGTCCCCGTCCGTGTCCAACTGGCGGAAACCGTGCGACAGCTCGGCCGGGTGCACCCGCGGGCCGCCGAACACCGCGCGGTACTCGTCGAACTCCAGGAAGCCGCTGCCGTCGGTGTCGGCCGCGGTGAACACCGCCCGCAGAGCGGGCAGCAGCCCCTGCTCCAGGTACGCGTCGTCCCGGTCGCAGCCCGCCAGCGTCCCCGCCACGAACTCCTCCCGGCTCACCTCGCCGTTCCCGTCGGCGTCCATCGCCACCCGCAGCTGCTCCCACCACCCGTCGAAGGCCGCGTACACCCGGGCCTCCGCGGCCTCGTCCAACTCCAGCTGCCAGCACACGTTGTGGGCCATCGCCCGCAGGTCGTGCACGGTGATCACGCCGTCCCCGGTCTGGTCGAGCACCTCGCGGAAGAACCGGTCCACCCGGGAGCCGCGCGCGTCCCGGCGCTGCGGCCGCAGCCGGCGCGGCGGGGCCTGCTCCTCCGGGGCCCGGTAGCGCAGCCGCTCCGGGAGGCGCGGCACGACGATCCCGGCACCGCGGTGCAGCAGCACCGACAGCAGGGCACCCCGCCGGGTCCGGACCAGGCCGAACCGCTCCCGCACGGCCGGCGGCAGGTCCGCCACCGTCAACTCACGGACCAGCCGGGCGACCAGGGACCGGGTGACCCGCCACCCGGCGTCCCCGAGGAACCACAGCCGGCGCGGGCGGGGCGCCTCGTGCAGGATGTCGTCCAGGAGGTAGCGGGCGGCCTCGGTGAACTCCAGCTTCTCGGCGGCGTACCGGGCGAAGTACCCGGGCAGGTCGGCGGCGGTCTTCGGGAGCTCCTCCTCCGGCAGCTCGAAGGCCGCGATCGCCTCCCTGAACTCCGCGTACACCAGCTCCAGTTGGTCCGCGTCGTAGCCGTCCCCGCCGAGCCGCCGCATGGCCGCCACGCACTCGAACAGCGTCAGCAGCACCCACACCCTGGTCGCCGCGTCCCGGGCGTCGTACGCCTGGCCGTCCGGCATCGTGCCGCTGATCCGCTTGTGGGCGCGGTTCAGCCGGGCCACCTCCCGGCGCAGGGCGTCCGCGTCCGCGTAGAACAGCCGCCGGCCACTGCCCAGGGTGTGCTCGATCCGCCGCCACGGGTGTGCCCGGTAGGTGGAGTGCTCGTGCATCCCGGCGCCCACCACCGGATCCGCCGCCTGGAGGATCAGCAACCGCCAGGCGACGAGGGCGATCCGCCACTCGGAGAGGTCCCGCTTGAAGGAGACGGACGTCGGATCAACCACGGGGCTCTCCGGTGATCCCGGGGCCGATCACGAAGCCCTTGGCCGGGCCCTCGGGGATCACGGCCTCCTTGCCGTACGGGATCCGGGCCGCGTACTCGTACGCGCGGCGCTCACGATCCGGCCCGGTGAGGATGGTCACCACGCCGCCGTTCTCGTGATCGTCGATGATCACGTACACCGGGATGCCGGCACGGGCGTAGGCGCGGTGCTTGAGGACGTGGTCGCGCGTGCGGTTCTCAGAACCGGGCGAGACGGTCTCCACGACCAGCGCGACGCTGGAAGCCAGTACGCCCTTGCCCTCGGGATGCTCGACCGATTCGATGTCCTTCGGTGCGACGAACACGTCGGGGATCAAGACCTTGAGTCCGTCGATGACGTTGCAGTCGTTCCCGGGCCTCCATTCACTGCCACGCAGGTGGAGGAAGAGATCCTCCAAGACCCGGTTGTTCACATCGAAATGACGGCTGCTGCCCGTGGGTGACACCGCGAGGGTCTCCTCGATGATCTCCAGGCGATAGCCCTCAGGCAGTTCCGAGGACTTCCACACGTCCCAAAGCACCTGGTCCAGGTTCACGACGGCCACCTCAGCAACTAGCACGCTCACGAGACACCTCTTCTCCGGTCCAGTGTGATGAGCCTGCGCGATCTCGCACAAGCGACGGCAGCACGGTCGCACACGACCGGAGGGCTGATCGGGTGAATGGCCCGGGGTTCACCCGAACGGGGCGTTTGGGGTGCGGAAACGCGAAACCGCAGGGCAGGCCGGAAGGGGCCTGCCCTGCGGTGGCGGGGGTGCCGGGGTCCGCGTCCTCCTCCCGAGCGGGCGCGGACCGGGTGGGTCAGGAGGTGGGGCGGGCGCCCTTGCGGCGCGAGACGTAGAGGGCGGCGGCGCCGAGGCCGATGGCGGTGGCGGCGCCGAGGGCGAGGTACGGGGTGGCCGGGTTGGAGCCGGTCTCGGCGAGCTCGGCGGCCGAACCGGTGGTCGCTGTGGTGGTCGCGGTGGTGGTCGCGGCGGCGGCCTTGGTGTCGGTGGAGCTCGAAGTCTTCACCGTAGTGGTCGACTTGTCGGTGACCGGGGTGACGGTGCCGGGCTGCTGGGCGCCCTGGTCGGCGGGCTTGTCGGCCGGCTTCTCGGCGGGCTTGTCCGCCGGCTTCTCGACCGGCTTCTCGGCGGGCTTCTCCGCCGCGGCCTTGGCGTCGGCGAGGGCCTTGTCGGCGGTGTTCTTCACGGCGAGAGCGGTCTCGACCGCCTTGTTGGCGGCGTTGATCTTGCGGTAGAGGTCGACCTTGGCGTCGTCCGCCGCCGTGCCGGTGGCCGCGGCGGCCGCCTGGGCCTTCTTCTCGGCGGCGATGGCGGCGTTGGCCTTGTCCATCGCCTTCAGCAGGTCCTGCCGGGCCTTCTCGCGCTCGGCGTCCGACGCCTTGTCGTAGACGGACATGGCCTGGTGGAGCTCGTCCTCGGCGGCGGTCCGGGCCTCGGTGGCCTTCTTGGCGGCGGCCTGGGCCTCGCGGTGCTTGGCGAGGTAGGGCTCCGGGTCGAAGGCTTCGAGCTTGGCCGCGATGTCGGCCTGCTCGGTCTTGGCCTTCTGGTAGGCCTTGGCCGCGTCGGCGGCGGCCTTCTCCAGGGCGGCGATCGAGCCGGTGTCGTTCTGGGTCGGGGCCGCCGGAGCCGACTCCGCGAAGGCGGGTGCCGCGGGGAGGACGGCGGCGGGCGAGAGCACGGCGGCGACGAGGGCGGCCGAGACCAGCGTACGGCGGAGTTTCACCATGACCCCTTTCGGGTCGAAAAGGAAAGCACATGCCCTTGCCGGGGCGCCTTCTGACGCTCCGGCAGTGCCGATCATAGGCATACGGATTCTTTGCTCTCCATGCCGGTTTCCGGCAATGGGAGGGACGCCGTAATTGCCCGGTCCGCAGCGGAATTGACGAGTCGACAAAGACGGTCGACAAGGGCTCAGGAAACCCGGTCGCCATTCGTGGGCAGTTCGACCCGGAACGTAGCGCCGGCGCCCGGGGCGGTGTCCAGGGTGAGGGTGCCGCCGTGGGCGCGGGTGAGGGCGGTGGCGATGGCGAGGCCGAGTCCGCCGCCGCCGCCGTTGTCGCGGCTGCGGGAGGCGTCGACCCGGTAGAAGCGGTCGAAGACCCGCTGGGCCTGCTCCTCGGTGAGGCCCGGCCCGGTGTCGGCGACCTCCAGCAGGCAGACCCCGTCGGGCCCGCCGCCGACCCCGATCCGCACCGGGGTGCCGGGCGGGGTGTGCTTGACGGCGTTGCCGACCAGGTTGGTGACCACCTGCCGCAGCCGCGCCTCGTCGCCGAGGACGGGCGCCGCTCCGGGCGCGCCGGTGCCGGCCGGGCCGGTGAGGGCGACCGGGCGGCTGGGGTCGAGCGCGGTGAGGTCGTGCAGGGCGTCGGCGGCGAGGGTGCGCAGGTCCATCGGGGCGAGGTCGAGCGGGCGTTCCTCGTCGAGCCGGGCGAGCACCAGCAGGTCCTCGACCAGGGTGCCCATCCGGACGGCCTCGCTCTCGATCCGGCTCATGGTCCGGGTGACGTCCGCCCCGGTGGGCAGCGCGCCCATCCGGTACAGCTCGGCGAAGCCGCGGATGCCGGCCAGCGGGGTGCGCAGTTCGTGCGAGGCGTCGGCGACGAAGCGCCGCATCCGGGCCTCGGACTCGGCGCGGGCCGCGAAGGCCGCCTCGATCTGGGTGAGCATGCCGTTGAGCGCGACGGACAGCCGTCCGACCTCGGTGCCGGGGGAGAGTTCCGGCATCCGGTGCGAGAGTTCGCCGGCCGCGATCCGCGCGGCGCCCTCCTCGATCCGCCGCAGCGGCCGCAGTCCGGCCCGGACGGCGAAGAAGCCGAGCGCGGCGATGAGCAGCAGGACGCCGCCGCCGATGGCCAGGAAGGAGGTGCTCAGCCGGCCGACGGTGGTGTCGATGTCCTCGCGGGAGACGGCGACCATGACGTAGGTCGGGGTGCTGACCGGGGAGGCGAACACGCCGGGCCCGGGGGTCGGCGTGCGCGGGGCCTGGATCGGCAGCACCAGGACCCGCCAGCTGTGGTGGCCGCGCTGGTCGGGCAGGTCGAAGGGGGTGTCGGGGGCGGTCTGGGTCGGGTCCAGGCCGCCGAGTTGGGGAGCCGGGTCGGTGTCCGAGACGGGCTGGCGGAGCGAGGTCTGGACCTTGCCGTCCGCGGACAGCCACTGCACCAGGTACTGGCTGGGCAGGCTGATCCGGCGCCCCGAGACGACCGGCTTGCTGCTGCCCGGGGTACTCACCTGCATCGGCGCCTTGCGGGACAACGGCACGCCGTAGCGCTGGAGTTGCTCGTCCAGCTGCTCCACCAGCTGGGCCCGCACGGCGCCCAGCACGAAGGTGTCGCTGACCGCGAGCCCGGTGGTCACCAGCACGAGGGCGAGGACCAGGAGCCGGGCGCGCAGCGACAGCCGGGAGGTGAAGCGGGTGAACACGGGCCGGCCCGTCAGCCCTGCGGGGGGCGGCGCAGCGCGTAGCCGATGCCGCGCACGGTGTGGATCAGCTTGGGGCCGTGCGCCGGGCCGGAGTCGAGCTTGCGGCGCAGGTAGGAGATGTACGACTCGACGATGGAGAGGTCGCCGCCGAAGTCGTAGGCCCAGACGTGGTCGAGGATCTGCGCCTTGGACACCACCCGGCCGACGTTGGCCATCAGGTAGTGCAGCAGCTTGAACTCGGTCGGGGAGAGCGCGACCGGGGTGCCGGCCCTGGTCACCTCGTGGGCGACCGGGTCGAGGCTGAGGTCGGCCACCAGCAGGCGCCCGTCCTCGGCGGGGCCGCCGGCCCGGCGCAGGATCGCCCGGATCCGGGCGATCAGCTCCTCCAGGCTGAACGGCTTGGTGACGTAGTCGTCCGCGCCCGCGGCCAGGCCCTGCACCTTGTCGCCGACGCCGTCCTTGGCGGTGAGGAACAGCACCGGCAGGTGGTCGCCCGGGTGTCCGTGCGCGGGCCCGGCTATCTGGCCCCGGTTGGTGCGCTCGCGCAGCTTCTCGACGACGGTGAAGCCGTCGAGGTCGGGCAGCATCACGTCGAGGACCACCAGGTCCGGACGTTCGACGGCGATCAGTTCCAGCGCTTCCGTCCCGCTCGCGGCGGAGGCGACCCGGAATCCGGAGAAGCGCAGCGAGGCTGCGAGCAGTTCGCGGATGTTCGGCTCGTCGTCCACGACGAGGAGGAAGGCCTCGCCCTGGCCCCCGGCCACGGCGGGGCCGCCCGGTGTGGTGACAGTGCCTTGCACGGGGGTTCCGCCTCCCGGTCGGACGATGACGTTCAGCATGAGGCTAGCCCCCGGAGGCTATGCGGCATGGATGAATGTTGGATTAACACCTTAACGGTCGGTTTTGCGGTGACAAGCCCCCTGGGGTGGGGCTCGGTGGTGTGCGCACGGGCCGGTCACGCCCCCACCCGCCCGCGGCGGCCGCGGACGGCGGCGGGCGGCGGCGAACCGCGGCGGGCGGCGGCGGGCGGTCGGACGGGGTGCCGCCCGACCGCGCACACACTCTCGGCTCAGTGCTGGGCGAACTGGCCCGGCCGGTAGTCCCCGGCGGGCTGGCGGATCATGACGTTGCCCCGGTTGAAGGCGTTGATCAGCGCGATGACGCAGACCAGCGCCGCGAGCTGCTCCTCGTCGTAGTGCTTCGCCGCGTTCGCCCATGCCTCGTCCGTCACCCCGCCCCCGTCGGCGAGCCGGCTGCCCTGCTCGGCCAGCTCCAGGGCGGCCCGCTCGGCGTCGGTGAAGACGGTGGCCTCGCGCCAGACCGCCACCAGGTTCAGCCTGGTCGCCTCCTCCCCCGCGTGCACGGCGTCCTTGAAGTGCATGTCGACGCAGAACCCGCAGCCGTTGATCTGGCTGGCCCGCAGCCGCACCAGCTCCTGGGTCGCGTACGGCAGCGTCGAGTCGGCGATCGGCTGGTTCGCGGCGATCAGGTGCTTGTAGACCTTGGTCATGACCGGGTTGGCGAAGGGGTTCAGTCGGGCTTCCACGGTGTGCTCCCTCGGGTTCGGCACTTCCTTGTCGTTCTCTTGGACAAGGTGGCCGGGCGCCGTGTGACACGCCTGACGGTGACCCCCGTCACACCTCCGCGCCCTCCGCGTCCTCCCCGCCCAGCGGCTTCGCGTGCAGCACCTCGCGGCCCTGTTCGGCGGCGCGGGCGATCGACTCGGAGACGAAGTCCAGGAAGCGGGCGATGTTCTCCAGCCGGTTGCCCGCCGGGGTCCCGCCGCCGAGGATGCCGACGCCCTGCCGGGCGGTGTCGACGAGCTGGGCGGTGGCCTGGGCGCTGACCATCATCGAGCGGTACCAGATGTCGTCGTCCACGAAGTAGCGCTCGCGGCGCCGCTCGTCGCGCTCCCGGGTCACCATGCCCTGGCTCTCCAGGAAGGCGATCGACTTGGAGATGGTCGCCGGGCTGACCTGGAGGCGCTCGACCAGCTCGGCGGCGGTGAGGCTGCCCGCGTCGGTGAGGTAGAGGCAGGCCAGCACCCGGGACATCATCCGGGGCATGCCGGACTGCATCAGGACGGCGGTGAACACCTCCTCGTACGCGTGCACCGCCTCGGCGTCCCGGCCGTGCGGCTGCGGGGTGGCGCCCGGCCCCTGGGGCGCGGACTGCCGCCGGCGCTGGGCGCGGTGTCCGGTGGCGCGGTGGGCGAGGTCGGCGCGGTAGGTGGCGGGGCCGCCGTTGCGCATCACCTCGCGGGTGACGGTCGAGGTCGGCCGGTCGAGGCGCCTGGCGATCTCCGCGTACGCGAGGTCGTCGGCCAGTCCCAGCGCGATCTGCTGGCGTTCCTGCTGGGTGAGCCTGCCGCCCGGCATCGCGGCCTCCTTCGGGATCGATGGTCTCTGCGCTCTCCGTCCACGATAGCGTCCACCGTCAATCCATTGCAACGAAAGGCGGCCCGGGCTCGTTGCATTCCCCGCAGGTCTCTGGCGCTGATCCCTGGCAACCTACCTGCGAAAATAGGATTCTCTTGCCGCGATGCGATGAGCAGAACGATGAACGCAACGTAGCTTTTCCTACGTCAGAAACCAAGGGGCCAAGAGTGGTCCCGCAGCGCCGGCGTCCGGGGCCCGGGGGGGGGCGCGGGGGCCCCCCACGCCGTATCACCGCGTCACGGGGTGACGATCGGGAACTTCGGGTCCGGCAGGGTCAGCGTGCCGAAGACGCTGTCCGCCGCCTGCTGGGCGTACGTGCCGGCCAGCGTGATCCTCCCGTCCTGCACCGCCCGGTCGAAGTTCCGCTGGAAACCGGGGGTTTCGGCGATGTCGTCGAGCGTCCGGCGGGTGAGCGTGATGGTGGCGTCCGGGACCTCGACGAAGCGGTCGCCGCCCGGCACGAAGACCAGCACGCCGTTGCGCAAGGTCGTGGTGCAGCGGTCGCCGGTGTCGGTGAACTCCCAGTTGAGCGCGATCGGCACGCGGTGCTGCTCGGCGGCCGTCGGCCCGTCCACGCTGCGGGCGAGCGCCGAGAAGAACTGGTCCAGGGTGGTGCTGCGGATCAGGTCGGCGGAGGACTGGCTGGTGATCAGCGGCTGCGGGCCGTGGACGACCTCCTGGGCGCCGGTCAGGTAGGCATTGCGCCAGGTGCCGTTCTCGGCGCCGTAGCCGAGCTGGGTGAACACCTTCGCCTGGAGCTCCTTGGCCTGCTGGAGCACGTCCGCGGGGACCGGCGTGCCGGCCGTACCGGTCGTGCCGGTCGTGCCGGTCGTGCCGGTCGTGGCGGCGGCGCCGAAGACGACGTGGTTGAGGAGTTCGGCGGCCCAGCGGAAGCCGTCCGGGGTGTCGGTGTCGTAGGCCTGCCGGGCCTGGGTAACGACGGCCTCCGCGCCGCCCATCGCCTGCACGTAGTTGGCGCCCGCCTGCACCGGCGGCAGCGTCCACAGGTGCGCCGGGTTGGCGTCGTACCAGCCCATGTACCGCTGGTAGACCGCCTTGAGGTTGTGGCTCACCGAGCCGTAGTAACCCCGGTTGTACCAGTGGTCGTCGAGGCCGGGCGGGAGGGTCGCCAGCTCCTCGGCGATCTCGGTGCCGGTCTGCCCCGCGTTGATCAGGCGCAGCGTCTGGTCGTTGAGGTAGCCGTACATGTCGCGCTGCTTGTTGAGGAATTCGAGGATGCGGGCGTTGCTCACCTTCTCGCCCGGCCCCTCCTGCTCCACCTCGGCCCACACCGGCCAGTGGTGCGAGGCGAACAGGACGTCCGTCTCCTTGCCGAAGGTCTGGATCGACTCGGTGAGGTACTTCGACCAGGCGTGGGCGTCCCGCACCTGCGCGCCGCGCAGGCTGAGGATGTTGTGCATGGTGTGGGTGGCGTTCTCGGCGATGCACAGGGTGCGGGCGTCCGGGAAGTAGATGTTCATCTCCGCCGGGGCCTCGGTGCCCGGGGTGAGCTGGAACAGCATCTGCACGCCGGCCAGGGCGAACTCGTACAGGCCCGGACGCCACGGGATGACGTAGCCGTCCCGCCAGCTCTGCTCCGGCACCGCCGGGTGGGCCGGTCCGCCGATGTACTCGGTCGGCGGGACCAGCGTCACCTCGCCGGTGGAGATGGTCAGACCGAGGCCCGAACCGACCTGCCCCGTCGGGCCCTTGTCCAGCTGCGCCGCATACATGTACTGCGCGCGCCGGGCCATCGCGGGGCCGGCGTAGATGTTCTCGCTGACGGCGTGTTCGAGGAAGCCCTCCGGCGCGACGACGGGCACGCCGGGCTCCAACGGGTCGCCGAGCTCGTGGAACAGGCCGCGGGAGCCGCCGAAGTGGTCGACGTGGCAGTGGGTGTAGACGATGCCCTTGACCGGCCGCTGCTCCTTGCTGAGCTCCGTCTTGTCCCGGAACAGCCGGAGCGCGGCCTGCGCGGTCTCGTAGCAGGCCAGCGGGTCGATGACGACCAGGCCGGCGTCGCTCTCGACGATCGTCATGTTGGACAGGTCGTAGCCGCGCACCTGGTAGATCCGGTACTCGCGACAGCTGGTGACCTGGAACAGGCCTGCGATCGCCGTCAGTTCGCCTTGGCGGTGGAGGCTGCCGTTGACCGTCGGGAACCCGGAACGGTTGTCGGGGTCGAGGAACTCGTAGGCGGTGAAGTCCCAGACCACCTTCTCCCGGTCCTTGCGGGAGACGATGACGGGCACGTCCGGCGGGGCGATCAGGAACCGGCTCGCGTCGGCGAAGTCCCGGCCGTCCTTCTCGTCGGCGGCCGTGGCCGCCTCCGCGGCCCGCCGGTTCGCCGCCGCGACGGCGGGGGTCGGCCCGATGGGCTCGGCGTACTCGGGCGTTCCAGGCATGGCGAAGCCACCTCCACGTCGTTGTGCGGGAGCCGCGATGCGGCGGAGGTGGTCACGCTACGAACACGTCCGGTCACCCACAAGGGGCGATCGCGCCAAGGCGCGGGGCCGAAGAGGCCGAATGACGACGTTTGGTGGGTGGGCGAAGCGTCCGACCACGGCGGGGACGGGGAACCCCCTGCGCTCGCACCGTCCGGCCCGGGCAGGATGGGCCGATGAGCGATGAACAGTTGCGGGTTTCCCTCGATCAGGTGCGCGATTCGTTCGAGGTGCTGATGCGGCACCTGGAGGCGCACGGGGCGGGCGGTGAGGCCGCCCTGCCGAACGACCTCTTCTGGACCGTGCCACCGCCCGAGCTGTACGACATGACCGCGAAGCCCGACGTGCTGACGATCGGACAGGTGTCGGAGTCCTGGGCGCAACTCCAGGCCCTGCTGGCCGACCCGGACCGCGCCATCGGCCACCACCTGGTGTGGCTCGCCGACGTCCTGCGCGCCATCGGCCTGGAGCACCCGGCGTAGCCCCTCAGCCTCGGCCCTCAGCTCCGGCGGGGGCGGCGGCGGGCGAGGGTGGCGAGGCCGAACAGCAGCCCGCCGGCCAGGAAGAAGGGCTCGTAGAGCAGCGTCGCGAACCGTCCCATCGCGTCGAAGTCGCCCGTCGTCCGGGAGCCGGTGGCCAGCGCGAACCAGTCCGGCACGGACGGCAGCGAGTGCACCAGCAGGACGGCGGTGATGCCCCACAGCGCGACGCCGAGCAGCTTGGCGGGCAGCCGCCCGCCCCACGGCCGGACGATCGCCAGCGCGAGCACCGCCGCCACGGCACACCCCGGGATCGCGAGGATGTCGATGATCAGCAGCGGGGTGTTCCCGGTGACGGACAGCCCGTCCGGGAGGCCGATCCGGCCACCGAACAGCCAGTAGAGGTGGACGAGCGAGAACGCGCCGGCCCACACGGCGGCGGCGTACGCGGCGGAGGCTGCGTGGACGGCGGGGGCGGCGGCGGGGCGAAGGAGGGTCGTCTTCATGCCTCCACCGTCCCGCCGTGACGACGGTCGGCGGATCGTCCCGGCGGCCCGGCCCCCTCCCCCGCCCAGGGGAGGGGGCCGCACCCCGCTCGTCCGTCAGGAGCAGTCGAAGCGGTGCGCGAGGGGCCGGTCCGGGCAGTCCGGGCACTCGAACAGGTAGACGCCGCCCATGTCGCCGATCGTGAGGTCCGGCGGACACTGGACCAGCTTCCGCTCCTCGTACGGGAGGTCCCAGATCTCGCCCTCCGCCGGGGTGTCCTCAACGGCCAGCCAGGTACGCCAGCCCTCACCGTCGAACTCGCGGCTGTTGACGGTCAGCAGGTGCCGCATGGTGCGGTCGCAGGACGGGCAGTCGGGCCAGTCCGGTTCCTGCGTCCAGGTCGGATAGCCGCCGACCTTGATCCCGCTGGACACCGAGAGGTGGTACCAGTACGACCAGCCGGTCTCCTCCTCCACCTGCTCGAACCTGGCCCTCAGCGCGTCGGCGACCTCGTCCGGCAGGTCCCAGTTCGGGTAGTCGGTGACGACCTCCGGGTGCAGGACGCACGGATCCGGCAGGTAGTCGTCGTCCGCACCGTCCGGGCGGGAGGGCGCCACCGGTGCGAGGTCCGGGCAGGCACTGTCCCACCGGAACACCTCCGGGCGGGGCACGAAGTCCGGATCGTGCTCCAAGGGGCACCACAGCAACTGCAGCAGGTCGGTGCCGGGCGGCAGTTCGAGCCCGGGCAGATCAGCGGCGAACAACTGCAGGACGGGCACCAGCGGGACCGGGCCCTCCGTGGTCCTCGGCGGGGAGTACGCCGTCCGCGGATGCTCGTCCGCGCAGTGCGGCCACGGCTCGGAGGACGGCCACAGCACCGGCCCGCCCATCGAACTCTCCCGGGGCCCCGGCTCGCCGGGCCGCGGATGCAGCCGGGTGGCCGACTTCCGGAACGCGGCCACCTCGGGGAACAGCGCCTCCACGTCGAGCGGACGCGGCGGGGTCGTACGAGCCATCGAACGGCCTGTCTACGGGGGAACAAAGATCCACCCGTGTCTACCGCCGCCCCTCACCCGACGCAAGGGCCACCTGCCGCGCTCAGAGCACCCAGCGGAACGACGTCCCGTCCGGGGCCGCGTAACTCACCACGTGGCCGTCCGGTCCGGCTTCGATGGTGAACCACTCACGCCGGGGGCGGTTCTGGTCGAGCCAGCTCCGGTGCGCGGCCTCAACGGTCTCCCGGAAGTCGCGGGAGCCTCCGAGATGGAGTCCCACCCAGAAGGAGAACCCGGGGTCGTCCAAGGCGGGGAAGCTGATACCCGTGGGCCGCTCCCTCTCCCACTCCGGCGCCTCCGGGCCCGGGCCGGCCCCGGAACGCAGCGGCATGAAAGCGGCCGGGCGGTGCAGGAACCGCCCGACCGCCCGCCCGTCCGACAGCTTGGTCAGCCGGGCCACCGCGCCCCTGATCGGGGCGACGATGAGGCCGCCCGGCGCGCACTGGTCCAGCCAGGCCCGGGGGAGCCGCTGGATGCCGCAGGTGGCGATGATCCGGTCGTAAGGGGCTCCGGCCGGATGCCCGTCCGCGCCATCGGCCCGGAGGACGGTGGGTTCGAAGCCCACGGCACACAGCCGCGCCCGGGCGGTGGCCACCAGTCGCTCCGTACGATCGATCGTCGTCACCTGGGCCCCGCCCGCGAGGTGGCAGAGCAGAGCGGTGTTGTAGCCCGTGCCCGTCCCGACCTCCAACACCCTGTCCCCGGGCCGGACATCCAGTGCGTCGAGCATGTCCGCCATCAGGCTCGGCAACGTGGACGAGGAGGTCGGCACCCCGCGTTGCCCGTTCGGCGACCCGGCTTCCGCGTGCACCTCGTCGACCTCGGTCACCAGGACCTGATCCGTGTACACCTCCCGCAACCACCCTTCATCCGCCGGTTCCCCTGCCCACCACGGCCGGTGAAGGCCGTTGGGATCCTCCCGGTAGAACACCGGAACGAACGGATGCCGGTCCACATTGAGGAACGCCTCGACCACCCGCGACGGCAGCGCCACGCTCCGCCTGTCGATCTCCGACGCCAAGGCGACACGCGCTCGGAGGAGTTGCCCATCGGAGTAGCGGACGGTCGTCATGCCTCGTCGCTCCCTTCCAGGTAGTCACAGATGGCGGCCGTGATCGGAAGACCGGTCTCCTGCTCGATGAACCCGTACTGCCCGTTGGGGTTCACTTCAAGGAACGTCCACTCGCCCGAGGGCGACACGACGAAGTCGAATGCCCCGTAGGGGAGCTCGAGTTGGTCCAGCATCCGGCGAGTCCCCTGTGCCACGGCGGCCGGCGGATCACAGACGCGGTAGGTCAGATTGTCGTAGTCGCTGCGCCAATCGACCTTCGAGGATGCCGAGTTCGCATGGATCTCGGCGGCGAAGAGTTGTCCGTCGATGGCGGTGAGCCGCACCTCGTAGGCCTTCGGCACCCACTCCTGGAACAGGTGCGCCGTGGTGGCGACCGATGGGTCGTCGACGTCGTCGGCCGCCACCACGCTCGCGTAGACGGCGACCGACCTGCCGTCGAGCGTCCCGCGGATCGGCGCGAAGGGCTTGTAGACCAGCGGAGTTCCGACTCCAGCCGCGAAGCCCCGTGCGGCACCCTGACTATTGGTGATCAGCGTCCTCGGAACACGCAGCCCTGATTCGGCCGCCACCCTGAGCTGGAGCGGCTTGTACTCAGCGTCGGCCGCACGCCCGGGTGGCGGCAGCCAGCGGCAGGGCAGCGCGGACAACAGCCCGCCGAATCCCCGTCGCGCTTCGGCAGATGCCACGCTGCGGGCTTCGGCGGACATGCACTCCGGGAACTCCGGTGCGGTCGGGCGCCGGTAGTAGACCGACCGCACCGACGACAGGTCGATCGCGCGTCGCTCCGTCGCCAGCATCCCGCCCCAACCGGCCGCCCCCTCGGGGTTTGGCCCCCGCGGCCAACCCCCCGGGCAACACCCCCGGGGCCCCCCCGAAAACGGGGTGCCCCCCCCGGGGCAGAACAA
>NZ_JBHZCY010000022.1:55486-59171 GCF_042786665.1 Kitasatospora sp. NPDC059146
AGCACCCCGCCCCACCCGGCCGCCCCGTCGTGGTGGGCCGCCAGGGCCAACCTCGACGGGAACCACGCCGTGTCCGCCCGGAAGACGGGGGTCCCGCGCCGGTTCAGCTCCTCGATCACGAGATCAGCGGTGGGATCGAACGTCCCCGTGAGCACGAGGACGGCATCGGCGGTCGGCATCTCAGTCGTTGCTGCTTCCGGGGTCGTCCGGCGCGTCCATCTGCCCGGTGGGCTGCGTGGGGCCGAACGTCTTCGGCGGGCTGCTGGTCATGTAGACACCGGGCGGAAGCCCCTCGTAGGTGCAGGTCTGGGTCTCGTCGTCGTACCCGATGTCGGCGGGCAGGATCCCCCCGGCCCCGGTGACCGGAACGAGGAACCGGAACGCGAACGGGCTCTCCGGGCCGCGCTCGCCGTCCAGTTCGGGCATGGGCGTCGCCCCTGCCACGCCCATGGGCAGCCGGGACTCCACCCGGTCGAAGACCGGAACGGCCTTCGACCGGGTCAGGACAGTGGTGGACATGTGTACCTCCGCGTTGGCGCACTCGTCGAATCGCGGGCCGCACACGACGCATTCCTTGTCGTGCGGCTCTCCCCGGCGGCCTCATTCCGCCCGGCGAGCAACCACGTTAGGACCAGCAGGGGATCCTCCGGACAGGGTTTCCTGATCCGTCAAATATCCGATCCGGGAGACGCGGCCCCTCTTGCAATTTCCCGGATCTCGGCAGCCCACGTCGCCAGCTTTGTCCAGGCCTCCTCATCCCGTAGCGAATAGCCCTCGAACGTTCGGAAGTCATTCAGATACTCCTGAACATCATCGGGGTCGCGAAAGACGAGTGCGCCTGTGGTGACCTCGACAGTGGCCAGATCAGCGCCATAGACGGTGAAGACGTTCAGAGGCGCTCGCGGCAGATGGCCTTCCATCGGAATCACACCGAGCCGAACGTTCGGCAACCGGGCCACAGATGCCAGACGCTCGAGCTGGACGGCCATGCCCGCCGGTGGCAGCAGCGGCCACCGGCAGGCCTGCTCGGTGAGGATGAAGGTGAAGCACTTCGAGGAATCACGGAGTACAGCCTGCCGCTCCAGTTTCTTGGCGACAACCTTCGAATGATCACCCGGAAACGGGGCCACGCTGGCCCTCGCGTACTCCGGTGTCGCGAGCAACCCGGTGATCATCGTCGGCAGGAAGTAGCGAAACTCACGGAAGTCCCGCTCAAGGGCCGACAGTTCCAGCTGCTTGGTGTCCACCCCCGTCCGGCGCACGGCTTTGCCGTCCTGCCACTCCGCGTTGGTCGTCTGAGTCAACCCAGGCACTTCGGCCACGCCAACCTCCGGAAGGGATTACTGCAGCTAGGGTTCCTGGCGCCACAAGAAATCATCTCGAATGATCTCGATGGCACGACGCATCTCGTCAGCGGCAAAGGCCGCTTCGGCGAATCCTTCAAACTTGCGGATATAGAGCTCGACGTCACGAGGATCGGTGACAGAAATCTCGGCATGAATGGTTTCGACCGTCACCATGCGATCGTCGCGTATGACGAAGGAGTGCGACGGCACGTCGAACTGTCTGACCGCCAGCGGTACGACCCGGACATCGACATGGGGCAGCCGAGAGGCGGAGAGGATCCGGTCGAGCTGACCTGCCATCATGACGTCCGGCACGAAGCGCCACCGAAGAACCGACTCGGTGATGACGAACCTGAACGTCTTGGTTGTCTCATAGAGCGATTGCTGCCTTGCGATCCGCGCCGCCACCGTTCGATCCAACTGCTCGCCGCCGATTCCCGTTCTCGCGAACACGGCCCGAATGTACTCAGGAGTCTGGAGCAATCCGGGAACGAGTGACGGCTGGAAGACCCGAATCATGTCCGTGGAGTCATCCAGGGCTTTGATCTGCTGCTGCTTGCGGTGATACCCCAGGCGGCGGATCAGGCGCCATGCCGTCGCCTCCGTCGCATCGGCTCTGGCCGCAGCCATGTACTCGGCTTTGACCTCGTCGGAGACGCCTATGGCCGTGAGGATCCGCTCCACATCAACGACGGTCGGCGACACCTTGCCGGTCTCGATCTTGCTCAGCTTGCTCGGGGACATGACAGCGCCACGGGCCACGGCTTTGGCTTCTTTCCCAGAAGCCTGCCGAAGTTCCCGCAGCGCTGTCCCGAGCTGTGTTCTGTTCACTCGCCGTGCTCGGCCCACCAGTCCGCGAACGGGACGGCGTTGGCCATCGCGAGGTCGCGGTAGGCCTTGAACTCGGCGATCCGGTTGTTGTCGGTGTGGAACTCGGAGCCGAGGTACTTCCCCTTGGCGTCGTAGCTCATCTCGGCGGCGGTGGCGTCGTCGAAGAGCCAGAAGTCCGGCGCCTTGGGGATGGGGTTGATCCGGTCCGTGGTGTCGAGGATGAAGAACTCCTCGCCGGCCGCCATGTTCCGCAGGTACCCCCAACTGAGTTCGAACCGGAGGTAGTCCGTGAGCGGACGCGAAAGAATGTGTACCCGGTACATGCGCTTGCCGACCCGGGCTGCGTTGCCCACAGTCCCGACCCAGCCGGAGTTCTTGAAGTCTTCCGGCTGCTCCTCGCCTGCGAGGAAGGCATGATAGGCGTCCACTCCGCCGGACCGGCTGTAGTCGTCCAGCGTCTCCAGCCGGAACGCCTCCCGTTCGAACTCCGAGAACCAGTCCCCCAGGGTCCTAGATGAGGTTGTCACGGATGGCCTTTCGGATGAGTTCCATGGGAATCTCGACGAGCTTCTCGTGACCCGGAATCTGGAGATCGTGCTCGGTCAGGTGCTCACCCTGAACGGCGAGGCTGCCCCGATCCGTCAGGTAGAGCGTCGGACACTCGCCCTCTTCACAGGAACCCACAAGCCGCGTCAGCTTCACGATGTCTCCTCGCTCGCCCGGTCTTACGACGATGCTCCCGAGTCAAGCCGGGGGAGGCAAGAGGCAAGCGTTTCCGGTACTGGAAACCAGCTCAACTTCGAACATCCACACGAGAGTTCGGTAGCGACAGCGTTCCTTTTGGCAACGGAAGGGGCGTTGGCGTGGGAAGTCGGCCGGGCCGACTTCCCACGCTCTCCTCCCACCTGCAGGCCCGGGGTCTGTGCAGGTCGCCTTCGTGGGAAAGCTCGGCGGCTGCTGGGTAGGGTTCGGGGGATGTGGAGAGAAGCGGCTCTTGGGGCCTATTCCGAGGTGGGGTTCCGGGAGCCCGTGCAGGTGGCGGCGCTGGCTGAGGCGGAGCGGCGGCTCGGGTTCGGGCTGCCCGGTGAGCTGGGGGAGTTGTTGCTGGAGAGCGACGGGGTCATCGGGCGCACCTGGGTGGACACCGTCTGGCCGGTCGAGCGGATCGTCGAGCAGAACCTGCTGTTCCGGTCCGACCGTTCTTTCGCCGAGTTGTACATGCCCTTCGACGCCCTGCTGTTCTTCGGGGACAACGGCGGAGGGGACCAGTTCGCCTTCGTGCGGACTCCGGTGCGTCCGGACATCTTCGTCTGGGAGCACGAGTCCGACAGCCGCCGGTGGGTGGCGCGGGACTTGCGGGACTACCTGGGCCGCTCGCTCGCCCAGGGCGGCGACGACTGGTACCAGTAGCGCCAACAGCGGTGCGGCACAGGAAGTCGGGCGGGGCGACATGCGGTGGCGCGGGGGGGTGGCGGGGTCGGCGTGACGGGGTTGGGGTGCCGGGGGTG